>CANRGW010000024.1 GCA_947630205.1 uncultured Bacilli bacterium | reverse complement strand
ATATAATTTTTATTAGGAAATACTATAACTGTTGAGTACTTGCCAACTTCTTATGGGAAGGAGGCTTGATATTTATGAAGAGAAAAGATTTATTAATCTCATTTCTAATATTAATTATCATTTTATTAATAGTCTCTTTAATGATTCTATGTATAAAAAAATAGTACTCAATCTGCAATAGATTAAGTACAAACTCTTGTTAGGGTAAGTACTCAACATGCAAAAGTTAAGTATTTCCCTTTTTTATTTTATGCAAGTTTCCTTGACATATTCATCATAACATAAAAAAGAACTTTTTGCAAGTTCTCTATATCAAAGTTCGAATAGTTCGAACAGAAACGTCATTGGTGCGGGTAACAGGAATCGAACCTGCACTCCGAAGAACTAGT
This sequence comes from uncultured Bacilli bacterium, assembly GCA_947630205.1. Taxonomy (GTDB): domain Bacteria; phylum Bacillota_I; class Bacilli_A; order RF39; family UBA660; genus RUG591. The sequence goes on along the minus strand of CANRGW010000024.1, from coordinate 12,281 downwards.
TCCTAAGACTAGCGCGTCTGCCAGTTCCGCCATACCCGCATAAATGTTGGTGGACCCTATAGGACTCGAACCTATGACCGATCGGTTATGAGCCGATTGCTCTAACCAACTGAGCTAAGGGTCCAAAACATTTACTGATTTATAATAACATAATTACTGCATTAAATCAACATTTTTTTGAAATTTTTTCTTATTCATTAATTTAATTAAAGCATTTCTTCTTGGACTTATTGCATTTTTTTCTTCAATCGTCATATCAGATAAATAAATTCCTTTATAAAGAAAAATACTATCAAAACCAAATCCATTGTTAATATGTTCCGTTTCTGCTATTTCTCCTTTTAAACGATATTCACTTACAATTAAATTTATACCATCATAATAAGCCATACTACAAGTAAAATAACAACTTCTATTTTTTTTCTTTTTCATAATATCTATAATAACTTGATTACGTTCATGGTCACTTTTATTTTCCCCAAGAAAACGATTAGTTAAAACACCGGGGAACCCATTTAAAGCAACAATTTCTAGGCCACTATCATCTGCTAGAGTAGGAATACCTGTTTTTTTATAAACTTCTTTCGCTTTCAAAATAGCATTTGCTTTAAAAGTATTTTTATTTTCATCAATATTAATTTCTTCATCAATATCTTTTAAAGATTTAATATTTATTTTTAAAATTTCTTTAATATCTTCAACTTTTCCTAAATTATTACTTGCAAATAGCATAAGATCACCAAATTCATTATAGTTTAAGATAATCTTTAAGTCAAACAGTTTACTTTTTTTTTACTTAATAATATAATTATAAATAGGTGATAAAATGTTTCAAAATAAAAAAATATTAGTTTTAGGATTAGCAAGAAGTGGGTTTGCTTGTTGTAAACAACTTGTAAAATTAAATTGTAAAGTTACAGTAAATGATAGTAAAGAAGAAAAAAAGATAGATAAAAGAGAACTTCAAGAATTAAAAAATCTTGGTGTTACAACTATTTTTGGTTCCCATCCTGATAATTTACTTGATAATACTTTTGATTTTGTTATAAAAAATCCTGGTATTAGAAATGATCATGAATATATAATAAAGGCTAAAGAATTAGATATTCCTGTTATAAATGAAGTAGAATTTGCTTATCAAATGTTACCTCAGAATGTTAAAATAATTTCAATTACAGGGACTAATGGTAAAACAACTACAACAACGCTTGTTTATACTTTATTAAAAAGTGCTTATGATAATACCTATTTAGCTGGAAATATAGGTTATCCTTTATGTAGTATTTTAGATAAAATAAAAGAAAATGATATTTTAGTTACAGAAATATCTTGTCAACAATTAGCTAATTTAAAAACTTTTAAGCCTCATATTGCTGCTTTAACTAATTTAAGTCCTGCTCATATTGATTTTTTTGGTGACTATGAAACTTATAAAAAAGTAAAAGTAAAGTTATTTCAAAATCAAGATGCTTCTGATATTGCTATTTTAAATTTAGAAAACATTGATAGTTTAGAAAATACTAAAAATATCTTAAGTCAAAAAAAGTATTTTAGTAGTAAGCAAAAAGCCGATGCTTATTTAAAAGATGATAATTTATACTATAAAGATGAATTAATTATAAATCGTAATGAAATGTTAATTAAAGGAGACCATAATGTAGAAAATGCCTTAATTGCTATAACGATTGCTAAACTAATGGGAGTATCAACTTCTTTAATTAGAAAAGTTTTAAAAGAATTTAAAGGTGTTACTCATCGTTTAGAGTTAGTTGATGTTGTTCAAAAACGTTATTTTTACAATGATACAGAGGCTACTAATATAAAATGTACAGAGATTGCTTTAAAGTCATTTCCTAATGATAAAATTGTTTTATTTTTAGGGGGTCTTGAACGCGGACAAAAATTTGAAGAATTAATACCTTTTCTTAAAAATGTTCGAGCAATTATTGGAATTGGGGAATGTAGAGAAAGAGTAAAGGAACTAGGAGATAGTTTAAAGATACCAACTTATATCTATGAGCATTTAAAAGAAGGATTTGAAAAGGCTTTTCTAGTCTCAGAAGAAAATGATATAATTTTATTAAGTCCTGCTTCTGCTTCTTGGGATCAATATAAAGAATGTGAAGAAAGAGGGGACGAATTTAAAAAGTATGTGGAGAATTTAAAAAATGGAAGTAATTAAAAATCGTATTTATAAACATTTTAAAGGGGATTATTATATAGTTGTTGATATAGCAATTCATTCTGAAACCAAAGAAGAGTTAGTGCTTTATCGTGGACTTTATGAAGATTGTCAATTATATGCAAGACCAAAAGATATGTTTTTATCGTTAGTTGATACTAATAAATATCCTGATGTAAAACAAAAATATCGGTTTGAACTTCAAGAAATAAAGAGTGTTAAAAATAAGTAAAATAGTTGAAAAAAATACTAAAAAAATAATAAATATGCTATACTAATTAAGTAAATGAAAGGATAAAGATATGAAAATACAAAATGTTATTGGAAGAGAAATTTTAGATTCGAGAGGAAATCCTACGGTTGAAGTTGACGTAATTCTTGAAAATGGGATAATGGGACGTGCTAGTGTTCCAAGTGGAGCCTCAACGGGAGAAAGAGAAGCCTTAGAGTTACGTGATGGTGGTACTCGTTTTATGGGAAAAGGCGTTTTAAAAGCCGTTGCTCATGTTAATAAAGAACTTCGTGATTTAGTAATTGGAATGGATGTTTTTGATCAAGAAGCACTTGATAAAGCTATGCTTGAACTTGATGGAACAGAGACCAAATCTAATTTAGGTGCTAATGCTATTTTAGGAGTTTCAATGGCTGCTTTAAAGGCTGCTGCTAATGCTAAAGGAATGCCTCTTTATAAATATGTTGGAAATGGTACAACTTTACCAAGACCAATGATGAATATTATTAATGGAGGGGCTCATGCTGATAATAATCTTGATTTTCAAGAATATATGATTGTTCCTAATGCTTCAAGTATTAAAGAACGTATCCGAATTGGGGCCGAAGTTTTCCATACGTTAAAGAAAGTTTTAAAAAATAAAGGTTATGTTACTAGTGTTGGTGATGAAGGTGGTTTTGCGCCTAATTTAAAAAATAATACCGAAGGTTTTGAACTTATTGTTGAGGCAATTAAAGAAGCAGGTTATAAACCAGGTCTTGATGTTAATTTAGCAATTGACGTTGCGGCAAGTGAATTTTATCAAAATGGAAAATATGAATTAAAAGGAGAAGGAAAAAGTTTAACAACCGAAGAATTAATTTCTTATTATGAAGATTTAATTCAAAAATATCCAATTATTTCTATTGAAGATCCAGTTGATGAAAATGATTGGGAAGGTTTTTCTTTAATTACAAAACGTTTAGGAGATAAAATCCAATTAGTTGGTGATGATTTATTTGTAACAAATATTAAATGTTTACAAAAAGGAATTGATAATCATGCTGGTAATGCTATTCTTCTTAAAGTTAATCAAATAGGAACAATATCCGAAACTTTAGAAACAATTGCCCTTGCTAAGAAAAATAATTATAAAACGATTATTTCACATCGAAGCGGTGAAACAGAAGATACAACTATTGCAAGTCTTGCTGTAGGTCTTGATTTAGGGCAAATTAAAACTGGTTCTATGTCAAGAACTGACCGTATTTGTAAATATAATGAATTAATAAGAATAGAAGAGGAATTAGAAAAATAAAATTCTTCTTTTTTCTTTGCTTCTTGATTTACAGAATTAAAAACTTATTATATAATTATTCTATAATCGAGGTGTTATATGAATAGTAAAGGGTTTACAACAACTGAACTTATTTTAACAATTGCTTTAGTAATAATTATCATGGCAACTATTATTAATGTTACCTATACATATCGTGATAAAAAAGTTTATGAAGAGACTTTAACTGAAGTTTCTGATTATAAAAACAATCTTACTAAAATAATTTATGAAGATATTTTAAAAGCAACGGATAAAGTTGTTAAAATGACTAAAATAGATGAATTGAATTATAGTTTAATTACTAGTAATGGTAATCAAATACCTTTAATTGTTGTCTTAGATGATAATAAACAAGCAATCGTTTATGATGGAATTACTTATACAATACCTGGTGCTAAAGAAGGACTAGTATCTATTAAAAAAGAAGATATTGTTTATAAAGAAGATATAGATAACAATATTTATGCTTTAGATATTGTTTTTAAACATAATAATATAGATTATACTTTTAAAATACATTTTGCTATAACTTAAAATATAAAATAAGAAATACTAAACTACTTGCAATAATTCCATGAATAACTCTTGCTAAAAGATAATTGCTATATTGTAATTTATAATCTTTTAAAATACTAAATACTTGTAAATGAATACTAAATCCTCCAAAAGAAAGAAAAAAAGTAATAAAAGTTGCTTTTAAAAGAAGAGGTATTTTAGAATAAGATATATAATAAATACCTTGTGTCATTTCTAAAAGACCACATATTATATTAGTAAAATTATTACTAAAAGGTAAAACTTCTTTTAAAATAGTTGTTATAATCATAAAAAAAGTAATAATTCCATAAAGTAGAAAAAGAATTTTTAAAGTATTAAAAATAGAATTGGTTAAGCAGTTTATAAAACTGTTTTTTTCTTTACTTTGATATTTATTTTCATTTTCAAAATTAACATAGTAATTTCTATTAAAGAAACCAATAATAAAATTTGTTAAATAATGAACGGTTAAAATAAGAATACCAATTGTTTTATTATGTAAGAATATTACTCCAATACTTTCTATAATAAATAAAGGATTTCCAAAATGGGTAAAAGTAAGCAGTTTAATAGCTTCTTTTTGATTAATAATTTTCTTATCAAGTAAACTTTTTAAATATTTACTATTACTAGGAAAACCACTTATAATTGAAAGTAAAAAAACAAAAGAAGTTTCTTTTTTCATTTTAAAAAAACGTTCCATAAATTTTCCAAATAACTGACTTAAGTAATTAATAGCATTATAATTTAAAAGTAAATCAACAATAATATAGATAGGAAAAATTGTTGGAACTATATTGTAAAACCAAATAGTTGAACTTTTATAAATACTTTTTACAATGTTATTAGAATGTATGAATATTTCAAATAAAAAAAAGAAAATAAAACAACAACTTATTAAATTAATATATTTTTTCTTCATAAATATCCTTATTTTTGTTATAATTAAATAGGTGATACATAATGTTTAATAAAATATATGAAAAGGTCAAAAGTTTTATTAAAAGAAATTATAAAGATATAATATTTTATGTTGTTTTATTAGTATTACTTAGAGTTTTTACTTATCCCTTACCATATTATATTTATAGTGGTGGAGGTATTATTGATTTAGAAAGTCGAATTGAACTTGATAGTAATGAAAAGGGTAGTTATAATTTAGCGTATGTTAAACAAATAAATGCTACTATTCCAACTTATTTACTTAGTTTTATTATTGATAAATGGGAACTTGAAAGTGTTAGTAATGCAACTATTGATGATAGTGAAACAAGAAAGGATATTGAAAATAGAGAGAAATTATATTTAGAAGAGGCTAATTCTAATGCTATTATTAATGCATATACTTTAGCTAGAAAAGAAATTAATATTAAAAGTTCGGATTATAAAGTTATTTATGTAAGTCAAGATAGTGAAACGGATATTAAAGTAGGTGATACTTTAGTAAGTGTTAATGGAATATCTGTTAATAATAATGCTGAATATAAAGAATATTTAAATACTTTAGAAATAGGAGAAGAATTAAAAGTAAAAGTAAAAAGAAATAATAAAGAAGTAGATTGCTATGCTAAATTAGGAAGTCTTAATGGGGAAAAGGCTATTGGTCTTTATTTAGTTAATATATATGATTATGAAGTAAATCCTGAAATAAAATTAAAATTTAAATGGAATGAGTCTGGTCCAAGTGGTGGTTTTATGCTATCTCTTGCAATTTATGATAGATTAGTGCCCGATGATTTAACTAAAGGTCGGAAGATAGTTGGAACGGGAACTATTGATGCTAATGGAAATGTCGGAGAAATTGGTGGTGTAAAATATAAAATAATGGGAGCCGCTTCTAAGAAGGCTGATATTTTCTTTGTACCAAGTGCTAATTATGAAGAAGCCATGCAAACTAAAAAGAAATATAATTATAAAATTGATATTGTTAAAGTTGATAAATTGGAAGATGCTATTAATTATTTAAAGAAGACAAATTAATTTTAAAAATAATGAAAAACTAATTAATTTTCTTGTCATTTATTTGATTTAGGTGTAATATATAGTTGGTGAATTGGAATGGGGAATTTAGTATTATTTTATGGAAATAATAAAAATATTAAAAAGATTGTTGCTAAATATAGAGAAATGTTTAAAGCAAGTTCTTATTCAATAGAAACAACTGAAAAAGTATCAATTATTAAAAAGTTTAAAAGTGTTTATTCTAATTTATATATTCCTGTTAAAAGATGTACTTTAAATTTAGCAAACTATGAAACAATTATTTTAGTATCTGAACTTTGGTATGACCAAATTCCATCTCCTGTTTTAAGATTTTTAGAACAACAAACTGGTAAAATTCATAATATTATTTATGTTTTATATAACAATAATAAAGAAGATAAACAAAAAGAATTTGATAAAATGGATAATATTTTAAATTTACGTAGAATGAAAGCTTATTTTGTAACGGTTACAAAAAAGGATATACATGTAAGAGTTTATCAATAAATATATTTATAGGGGTGTAGTAGTATGAAAAGGAAAATTATTTTAATTATCTTAGTTTTTGCTTTTAATATAGTTTGGGTTAATGCCATAACTTTAACTAATAGTTTAGCAAGTGAATACAATATTGTTATTAGGACAACGAAAAAGGCTAATTTAAATAATACATCAGTTATGAAAGAGTTGGATGTAATGTTAAGAACGGATTTATCTTATGAAAATGAAGATGCAACAGTTATTGGCAAGAAAATTAATAATTTTTTAAAGAAAGAAATGCAAGGAAAAGGTGAAGTGATTGCTAAATATGCTATTGCTAGTGAAGAAAATCCATATTTAGTAGCCGCTTTAATTATTGAAGCAACAGAATGCGATACAGAATGTACTTTCCTTGTTAAGAAATGTAATAATGTTGGAAAGTTAAAATATAATAAAGATAATGAAAATGAAATGGCTTGTTATGGTGGGTTTTATCAACAATTTTCTAGTATTAATGACTCAATTAAAAGTTATGTAAAATATGTAAAAAATAATTATTATGATCAAGATTTAACAACGGCTTCTAGTATTGCTAAAGCAACAAAAAAAGATGTTAGATGGATATTTTTAGTTAATGAATATATTAATAAAATAAAAAATTCAACTGTTGAAAGTTGATTTTTTTTAAGTTAACTTAAATTTTATAGAAATTACTGGATAATCTTCATAACGCATCATTGCTTCACTTAAAGTATATTCTTTATAAAGCCATAAGGAATTATTTTTATCAACAAATAATTTCATATTATCAATAGTTACAGGTTCATATTCAAGGATTTCTAAATAATCATTGAAAGTTGTTCCTTTTTCTAAATAGTTATTTTTTATTTCATAATCATAGTAATATAAAAGTTTAGACATAACAGCATTATTAGCATCATCTAAGGATTTATTATATTTATTTAAAAGACTAGCATTATCAATTACTTCATTTTTCTTAATATCAATATTATAAGTTTTATATTCAACATACGTTAAATCATTGACACTTTCATAACTTATATTAACAGCTAGTGATAAAATATTTTCATTAATACTAGCATCATAAGTGATAATTCCATTTTGATAACATGCTCTTAAAAGAAATTCATACATTACTTCATCATTCATTTTGTCATAGAAATCACTTTTAAAATTAAAATAAGGAACTTTACTATCTTTTAAAACTTCTTTGATATCACAATCATCTAATCCTTTAAAATCTTTTTCTGTAAGACTAGAAACATAAGAGGTAACTAAAACATCATTACTTTTTTTAGTAAAAACATTGACAATGATTGATAAGATAATTACAAAAAGAAGAAAACTGGCTGCAATCAAAATATTTTTTTTATTTTCTTGAATATATTTTAACATTTGACCTCCTAATAAGTTTTTAAATTGATAGGCTCGATATGCCAAGGTTCTTGATATCCTTTATAATTAGAGCCATATAAAGGAAAGTGTAATCCATATTCTTTAGCATGTGCATGAACCCATTTTCTGGCAGCACTTGATGCGAAATCTAAATCAGCGGCAACTCCCCAGCCATGATTGGAATTACCGGGTTTTGCAGCCCGTCCTGGTTCGTTAGCATATTTTTTATAAGTTGCAACTTGAGCATCATAACTACGACATCCATCATTACTATATGTAAATTTATATCCAGCAGCTTTAGCAGCATTTTGTAAATTCGTAAGCATATCAAAGAAATAATCATTATAACCATATTTATTTCGATATCCTTTTTTCGTTGCATCACCTTCAGGACAATTTTTGCCTGATGCACCTTTAGGTTTATAAAAAACGCCATCTTTAACATAAACACCATTTTGTTTATTCAAATCTGTTAAATGACTATTCCAAGTAGAACCTTCGGTTGACATATGTTGTTTATTATATTCAGAAGTTGCTTCTAATTCGGCATAAAATTTTTGAACATTAACAGAGTCTTCAATTCGTTTTTGTTCCTCTTCTTCTGATAATTTCTCGGCTTTTATTTCTTCTAATTCTTCAATTAAATCTCTACTTGCTTCATTAAAACAAACTAAAAAAGAGTCTTTTCCTTGAATATTTCCAATATCAACATTTCCTAATAAAGAAAAAAGAAGTTTAATAATAGTTGGAATACAAAAAACAATTATACAAGCAACAATTCGATTACCAACTTTTTTAACAATACTTTCTTTATCTGTATCTCCTGCTAAAATATTTTTATATATATCTAGACTAACTTTTAAAATAAGAACAATAGGTAAAACATAACGTATGATATTTAAAGCAATTTTTACTAAATAAATTACTCGAAGAACTCCGGGGTCTTCACATAGCAATATTTGAAACATACTATCACCAGTAAAATTGTATCATGTTTAGTTTTAATTGTAAATTATGTAAAGTAAAAAATGAAAAGTTCTTTAGTATTTCATCTAAAAATATTTTCAAAACAACTATTTTTTGTTATAATCATTTTGGAAAGGAAAGACCTTTTATGAAACTAAAAACCGTTGCTTTAGTTGGAAAGCCTAATGTTGGAAAATCAACTTTATTTAATAAATTAGCCCATGCAAAAATTTCTATCATTGAAGATACTCCCGGAGTAACAAGAGACCGTATTTATGCTGAAGTTAATTATTTAGATTATAAATTTAATTTAATTGATACAGGTGGAATTGATCTTAGTGAGGGTCAATTTAATGATTTAATTGAAGTTCAAGTAAATATTGCAATCGATGAAGCAGATGTTATTGTCTTTTTAGTTGACTCTAAAGAAAGTATAACGGCTAATGATAAGTATTTGGCTAATATGTTACATAAAAGTAATAAAAGGGTAATTGTTGCTTTTAATAAAATTGATAATAAAGAAAGTTTAATTCATAAATTTGATTATTATGAATTAGGATTTGAAGAATATATTGAAATAAGTGCTGAGCATAATGTTGGAATAATAGAACTTCTTGATTTAATTGTTAAAGATTTTCCTAAATATTTAAAACAAGAAGATGATAAAAGAATTAAATTTTCTTTAATAGGACGACCTAATGTTGGCAAAAGTAGTTTAGTAAATGCTATTCTTGGAAGTGATAAATTAATTGTTTCAGATGTTGCCGGAACAACAAGAGATGCTGTTGATACGGTTTTTAAATATAACGATAAAGAATATGTTGTTATTGATACAGCTGGTATTAGAAAACGTGGTAAAATTTATGAAAATATTGAAAAATATAGTTTACTTCGTAGTTTAAAAGCGATGGATCGTTCGGATGTTTGTCTTCTTTTAATTGATTATCAAGATGGTATTAAAGAATATGATAAACATATTGTTGGAATGTCTTTAGAAAAAGGTAAAGCCTTAGTTATTATAGTTAATAAATATGATGAAAATAATGAAGAAAAGAAAAAAGAATTTATAAAATTAATAAGAGCAGAATTTCAATTTTTAACATATGTTCCTATTGTCTTTGTTTCGGCTTTATATAAAAAAAGAATTCATTTAATTATGCCAGAAATATTAAAAGTATATGAAAATGCTAATCGGAAAGTTCAAACAAGTGTTTTAAATGAAATAATTGAAGAAGCCTATAATTTAAATATACCTCCATCTTATAAAGGTAAACGTTTAAAAATTTATTATGTTGTTGAAGAGGATATAATGCCTCCTAAATTTGTTTTTTATGTTAACAATAAAAATTTAGTTCATTTTTCTTATTATAGATATTTAGAAAACAAGTTAAGAGAAAATATTGAGTTAACAGGAACTCCAATTATTTTAAAATTTAAAAATAGGAGTGAAAAATGATAATTAAAAATAATTTTTTTGAAGAAAAGAATAATACTTTAGAAAGACAAAAAGAGGGTATAAAAAAAGCGGTAGCAAAACTTGATGAAAGATTTCAAAAAGGGGAAATAGATAGAGATAAGTTTTTAAAACAAAATGAAGTTTTTGCTAATAAACATGAAAAATTAAATAAGTTAATTGATAAGTTAAAAAGAGATTAAAGAAAAATCTTCTCATATAATAATATGGGAGGTTTTATGAACGATAATGTATTTAAAAAAGTTGAAAAGAAAACAAATATAAATAAAGATACTATTTTTAAACTAGCTAATAAATTAAAAAGCGGTAATTTTAAAGATGAAAAAGTATTAACAGAAGTAATAGATGAACTTTCTTCTTTAACCGGGAAAGAAATAAGTAATGAGAAAAAAAATAAAATAATAAATGCTATTAAAAATGATAAAGTACCAAATGATATAGAAAATAAGTGGTAAGGAGAACATATGAAAAAATGTACGGTTATTATAAATCCCAAAAGTGGTAAAGGTTTTAATGCTAAAAATTTATTAAAATTTGAAAATATATTACATGATTACGATTATGATGCTAGAATAATTTTGACTTTGTATAGAGATCATGCCAGAAAAATTGTTTCAGAACTTGACTCAGATATTGATTTAGTTGTATCGGTTGGTGGTGATGGAACTTTTTCGGAAGTTATGAATGGTAATTTGGAAAGGGAAAAGCAATTACTTTTAGCCCATTTACCGGTTGGAACAACTAATGATATAGGACATATGTACGGACTTGGCAATAATTTATATACGAATTTAGAATTAATTTTAAATGGTGTTGTTAAAAATGTTGATATTGGTTGTATTAATAACCATGCATTTACGTATGTTGCTTCGTTTGGAAAATTTATGGATGTTCCTTATAAGACACCTCAGGAGTTAAAAAAGAGAATAGGTTATTTTGCTTATTTAATTGAGGGTTTTAAAAGATGTTTTACAAGAATTCCTAAGCATGAAATTACTTTTACGCTTGATGGTGTAAAACATAAAGGTCGTTATACTTTTATATTGATTTCTAATGCTAATAGAATAGCTGGGATAAATAATTTTTATAATGATATTAAACTAGATGACTCTAAATTTGAAGTTATGCTTTGTAGTTTACATAAAAAGATTGATATTTTAAGAGCATTTTATACTTTAAAAACTAGTGATATTTCTTATGTATCAGGAATAGAAGTTTATAAAGCAAGTGAACTTATTTTAAAATTTAAAGATAAAGATAAGGCTTGGTGTGTAGATGGAGAAGAGTTTAATGATAAGAAAAAAGAGTATAAAATTATTTTAAGAAAAGATGTAAAAATGTTAATTCCAAAAGCGAATATTGACAAACTTTTTCTAGCAAAATAAAGAGGAAATTTGGTTCTAAAAAAATTTTTCTTGAAAAATTAAATAAAATGTGATAAAATATAGGCAGAAGTGAGGGGATTGTGTATGTATACTGATTATATTGAAGATGAAAATAATGACAGTTACTATAGTGATCAAGGCGATGATAACAATAAAGAAAAGATAAAGAAGATAATAATTTTTGTAGTTATCTTCGTAGTAGCACTAGTTTTGGTTGTAGTGCTTGCTAAAAGTTGTTCTAACAGAAAAGAGGTAGCCAAAGTACCTGAAAATACTTTAACACCAGCCGTTATTATAAGTAAAGAAAG
>CANRGW010000023.1 GCA_947630205.1 uncultured Bacilli bacterium | reverse complement strand
CCAAAGGAATGTCCTATTAAAATAGGATTGGTAATATTTAAATTAGTTAAAAAGTCTTTAATTAAAGAAGCATAATCGTAGATAGTTAAGTCATAACTTGGAATACTTGAATTACCAAAACCAGGATAATCAAGAATATAAATAGTAAAATAATCTTTTAGATAATCTATTAAATAGTTAAAAGTTAAACGGTTATTACCCCAACCAGGTAGAATTAAAATAGTTTGCTTTTTTGTTCCATATTTTTCATAGTAAATATTAATATTATCAATATTTATATACATAATTTTCACCGTTTTATTTTATGCAGTTTTTATATTTTAGAATAGGCTATTATCAAAATAATTAGTCAAATTAAATGTCAAGTTTTAAAAATCTATTTGCTTTTTAATTTTTCTATGCTACAATTAAGTTGTCTAGATAATTTGATACATTGTAAGTATAAATCCTACATATTATAGTATAAGGGAATCCCGAGCAATAACTGGTGTTGAATGCCAAAGCAATTTGGAATCCTAAAGGTTAGTACGGATACCCACCTCGTCAAACGGGGTTTAATTCCACAATGGTCGGTTTTCTGGATAAATAAAAAATGTAAAGTAAGAAGAGAATAGTTTTGACTTTATTTGTCGAAACTATTTTTTTTATTTTTTAAATATTATATATTGCCATTGGTGATAAAAATGGAAAGGAGTGAAATTAGAGATTTAGTTATTAGCAATCAAAATTTAATTTATAGTATTGCTAATAAATTTAGAGGGGATATTGAAGATTTATTTCAAGTTGGTTGTATTGGTTTAATTAAAGCCTTTGATAACTTTGATGAAAGAGAAGGAGTTAAATTTACAACTTATGCTTACAAATATATTTATGGAGAAATTTATAAATATGTTATTTCTAATCAACGAATTAAAATAACTCCAGAGTTAGTAAAGTTAAATGGGGCGATTAACAAGGCACATGAATTTCTGTGTCAACAATTTAAAAGAGAACCCTCGGCTATTGAAGTTGCTAACTTTTTAGAAATTCCTATATATAAATTATTAGAAACTAAAAATGCTATGGAGGTATTAAGTTTAGATGAAGAACATGATGATATGAATTTTTATGATGTAGTTGGTGATCACGATATTGTTAAAGATGATGTTATGTTATTAGAAGATGCTCTTCAAAGACTAGAACCTAATGAAAGAGAATTAATTTTAAAAAGATATTTTTATAATATGACTCAGTCAGAGATAGCAAAAGAGTTTGGAATTAATCAAGTAAAAGTTAGTCGAGATGAAACAAAAGTTTTAACTAAATTAAGAAGTTATATGTAAACTTTACAGTAAGAAAAACTATTTTAAAAAGTTGATTTTCCCACTAGGAAACAGTTTTTTTCTTAAGAAAAAAGTAGTATTTATATATTTTATTATTAAAAAAAAGAGAATTAAATCAAAAAAAATTTTTTTCTCTTTTTTTATTTATTTTAAATAACAATCATGAAAATTAATTGAAAAAAATAGTTAAATATTTTAAATTATATGGAAATTATTTTTAAAAGAATTTATTAGTTTTCTTTTTCTTTCAAAATCTTGATTTACAAAATTTGACATATAATTAATCTCTGTAATAAGATGAATTTGTGCTCAATAAATTGGAGTAGATTGGAGGCTTATGAAAAATAAAATTAGTTTTTTCTTTTCTTTTTTAGTTGTTATGATAGTCGTTTTTTCTTTAAATATAAAAGAAATAAAAGCAAGTGAAATTTTAACTTTAAATCGAAAGGAAAATATTTATTACACAAGATATGGAGGTGGAAAGGAATATACATCGGATTTTTATCCTCTTTATGATATAGGAGGAAAAGTTGCTTACTGTATCGAACCAGGTGTTCATTTAACTTTCTTTGAATATAATGCTAATTTAGGAATGACTTTATCACCATATGATGCTGAAACTAATAGAATATTACAATTAATTGGTCATTATGGATATGAATATCCTGGTCATGACGATATTCGTTATCGAATGGCAACGCAATCTTTAATATGGGAAAAAACAGGTGGACAAACCGTTGAATTTTATACAGAAAGATATGGTTATGGCTTAGAAATTGATGTTAGCAGAGAAAAAAATGAAATTATGGATTTAGTAAATTCTCATAATGTTAAACCAGATTTTTCTAAAACTAATTTTGAAGGTTATCTAGGAAAAGAAATAGTTTTAGAAGATAAAAATAAAGTTTTAGATTTATTTGAGATTACTTCTAAAGGAAATAATAATGTAAAAAAAGTTGGGAATAAGTTATATATAACTCCAACGAAAACAGGTACATCATCTATTGTTTTCAAAAAATCGCGTTATGATAGTGTTGCAACTATGATCTTTACAGCAATTTCTGGCGTTAGTCAAAAATTAGCTGTTTTAAGGTCAGGTGAAGATGTAAAGATGAGTATTAATATAAAAGCGGAAGGAGGGACTGTAACGGTTGAAAAAATCGATAAAGATACTAAACTAAATATACCTCTTGGAAATGCTAGTTTAAAAGGAGCTATCTATGGTGTTTATGATAGTAAGAATAATTTAGTTACTAAATTAACAACTAATGAAAAAGGACTAGTAACAAGTAAAAATTTAAATATAGGAAAATATACCTTAAAAGAAATAACCCCAAGTTTAGGATATGAATTAGATCCTACTATTTATAATTTTGAAATAACTGAGAATAATTTAAATCCAAAAGTAAAAGTTTATGAAAAAGTTCATGAAAGTAATGTCGATATTTATAAAGTTTTACAAGAAGAACAAGAAGAATTAAAAGGTGAAGCAAATATAATTTTTGAAATTTATTTAAAAGGAAGTAATAAAGTTTATAAAACAATTAAAACTGATGAAACTGGTCATGTTAAATTTAAATTACCTTATGGAACATATACATTTAAACAAAAAAATACTACTAAAAATTATCAAAAAGTTCCAGATTTTGAAATTACTATAAATTATGATAATAAAGATATTACTAAAACTTTATATGATATTCCAACAAAAGCCAAATTAAGAATTATAAAAATTGATAGTGAAACAAAAGAAATAATTCCAAAAGAAGGTATAAAATTTAAAATAAAAGATTTAAAAACTAATAAATATATATGTGAAAATAAAGATTGTTATTTTATAACAAATAAAGAGGGAGAAGTTACTACTAATACGGAACTTTTTGGCGAATATGAAATAGAAGAAGTTAATGAAAAAGTTGATGGTTATTTGTGGAATAATAAAAAAATAAAAGTAAAAATTGATAGTTCAACGGATTATGAAAAAGGAAATGTTGTAAGTGTTCAATTTCCTAATAACCGAGTTAAAGGAAAAGTAATTATTAAAAAAAGTGGTGAAGAAATAGAATTTAAAAATAATAATATTACTTATAAAAAAGTACCTTTAAAAGATGTTTCTTTTTCTCTTTATGCTAATATGGATATTTATGTTGGTAAAACTTTAAAATATAAAAAAGGAGATTTAATTAATACTTATAAAACTGATAAAAATGGTCAAATTATAATTAAAGATTTGGAATTAGGAAAATATTATATTAAAGAAACTAAGACAGTTTTAGGGCATATCCTTGATACCAAAAATCATTATTTTGAACTTAAGTATAAAGATCAATATGAAGAATTAGTAACTAAAACTATTAATTTAGAAAATTATTTACCAAAAGGAGAGTTAGAGTTTTTTAAAATTGATACAAAAACTAGAACATATTTAAAAGATGCTTTAATAGAAGTCTATAAAAAGGAAAAAAAAGATATACTAATTTATCAAGGATTAACTTCTAAAGATGGAAAAATTGTATTAGAAAATTTACCATTAGGAGAATACTATATTAAAGAAGTAAAAAGTCCAGATGGTTACTATTTAAGTGATGAAATTATAAACTTTAAAATTACTAAAAATAAACAAGTAATTTCTTTAGAGATGGAAAATACTAAAGAAGAAATACCAGTACCAAAAACTGATGCAAATGAACCTTTAATATATAAAATACTTAGTATAACAACCTTTATTTTAGGTTTTTCAATTATTGTTTTGGTTAGAAAAAAGTTAAAATATTAGAGAAATAATCTAATATTTCTTTTCATATAATTTGGTATGAAAATATTATCAAGTTTTATTTTAACGTCTCTTGCTGGTTTATCAACCATACTAGGTTATTTTATAATTTTCTTTAAAGGTAACAAAAAGAAAATTATAACTTTTTCTTTAGCCTTTGCAAGTGGCGTAATGTTGACAATTTCTCTTATTGATTTAATTCCTTCATCTTTTAGTTATTTAAGTAAATATAACTTTATATTTAGAATTTTATTAATGATATTTTTCTTTTTATTAGGAATTTTATTATCTTCTTATATATCTTCAAAAGTTTCTAAAGAAAATACTAATTCTTTAAAAAAAGTTGGAATTATTTCAATGTTAGCAATTATTATTCATAATATTCCAGAGGGTATTATTACTTTTATGGTAAGTGGTGTTAATTTAGAATTAGGTTTTAAATTAGCAATTGCAATAAGTCTTCATAATATCCCAGAAGGTATAAGTATTGCAGTACCTCTTTATTATGCAACAGGGAAAAAGTTTAAAACATTTTTAGTTGTTTTAATATCGGGTTTTAGTGAAATATTAGGTGCTATTATTTGTTATTTATTTTTCCAAAATTTTATTAATAATTTTTTAATAGGTTCAGTTTTTAGTTTAATTGCTGGAATAATGATTAATATTAGTCTTAATGAATTACTTAAAGAAGCCTTTAAATATAAGGAAAAAAGAATATGTTATATAGGCTTTTTGATAGGAGTTTTAGTAATGTTAATAAGTCATATTATATTATAAAAAATCTTAGAAATAATTGTCATCTAAGATTTTATAATTTATTTTTAATTTATCAATTTTTTCTTTTATGTTTTGATTTATTGTTAAAATATAAGTAATATTTTCTTGATAGTCTTTTTCTTTTATATTTTCATTCTTAATTATTTTTTCAAGTAGTTTATTTTCTTGATAAGAAATAGTTAATTTTATTTTAAATAACTTTTCTAATTTTTTAATTTTCGTTTTTTTTAAACATTCACTTGTACTATTAGAATATGCTCTTATTAAACCACCACTTCCTAATTTAATACCTCCGAAGTAACGTATTACAAAGCAGGCAACATAGTTTAAATTATTTTTATTTAAAACTTCTAAAATAGGAATACCAGCTGTTCCAACTGGCTCATTGTCATCATTAAATTTAATAGTATTATCAATTTTATATGCATAACAAATATGTGTTGCATCTTTATAATCTTTTTTTAGTTTTTCTAAATATTCATTTATTTCTTTTAAAGTTTTTACTTTATAAATATAGGTTATAAATTTAGATTTATTTATTTCTATTTCATTAATAACATTATCTTCTATTATCATACTTTTTTCCTTTTCTTTATTATATAAAATTATAGAAAAAAATACTATATAAAACTTGTAAAATTTCTTGATTTTCTTTGGTAAACAAGATACAATTAAATTAAGGAATAAAGGATTTAATACAAGGAGGAATATGAATAGTACAAAAAAAGATACCGACAAAGCACTTGAAAGTGTTTTGGCTGATTTAGAAAAACAATTTGGTAAAGGTGCTGTAATGAAACTTGGAGATAATACGCATGTTAAAGTTGAAGTTGTAACAAGTGGTAGTTTATCTCTTGATATTGCACTTGGAGTTGGAGGTTATCCGAAGGGAAGAATTATTGAAATTTTTGGACCTGAGTCAAGTGGTAAAACAACATTTGCCTTACATGCTATTGCTGAGGTTCAAAAACGAGGAGGACGTGCAGCATTCATTGATGCGGAACATGCGTTAGACCCTGTTTATGCTAAAAATTTAGGTGTAGATATAAATGAATTATTGCTTGCTCAACCAGATACAGGAGAACAAGCATTAGAAATATGTGAAGCATTAGTTAGAAGTAATGCTATTGATATTGTTGTAATAGACTCAGTAGCGGCTTTAGTTCCTCAAGCAGAAATAGATGGTGAAATGGGAGACTCTCATGTTGGTTTACAAGCCCGTCTTATGTCTCAAGCCTTAAGAAAATTAGGTGGAACAATTAATAAAACAAAAACTATTGCCATTTTCATTAATCAATTACGTGAAAAAGTTGGAATTATGTTTGGAAATCCTGAAACAACTCCTGGAGGAAGAGCCTTAAAATTTTATTCATCTATTCGCCTTGATGTACGTAAGTCAGAGGCAATTAAGATAGGAGACTCTATAGCCGGGAATAGAACTAATGTTAAAGTAGTAAAAAATAAGGTTGCTCCACCATTTAGAACAGCAAGTGTTGATATTATGTATGGTGAGGGTGTAAGTAAAGAGGGCGAGATTGTTGATCTTGGGGTTGAAGCAGGAGTTCTTGAAAAGTCTGGTGCTTGGTTCTCATATAAAGGAGAAAAATTAGGACAAGGTAAAGAAAACGTTAAACTTTTGTTAAAACAAAATACTAAATTACGTGATGAAATAGAAAAGCAAATTCGGGAATTTTATAATATTGCATCGGAGGAAAAAGAAGAAAAATAAAGAAATTTGTTTTTCTTTTTAAAAAGTTTTATGAAAAGAATAAGAAAGTTTTTACCAATTATTTTAGTTATAATGCTTGGTATTTTATTTATAATTAGTTTTCCAGTTAAAGCCGATAGTGGCTTTGATAGCGATTTTGACTTTGGGGGTAGTGATTTTGATTTTGGCAGCAGTGATTATGGCGATTATGGTGATTTCGATTTTTCTTCCGATGGGGGAGTTTATTATGTTGGTAGTTTTTTTACAATATTTAATGTTATTATGGCAATTATAATCATTATTGTAATAGTTTCAAAGTTAAGTAAAACGAAACAACCAAGTCTTCCTCAAAAAGGTTTAAGTGAAGAAGAAATTTATAATATATTAGGAAATAATTTCAATTATGAAGAATTTAAACATACTGTTTTTCTAAATTATCAGAAAATTCAAGTTGCTTGGATGAATAATGAAATAGAAAGTGTTCGAAGTTTATTATCAGATTTTTTATTTAATACTTATAAAACACAATTATTAACTTTAAGTAGTAAAAAGCAAAAAAATATGATGGAAGATATTAATTATGTTGATGCTTATATAACAAATATTAAAAAAGTAATTGAGGGTGAAGAAATAGAAGTCGCTTTAATTGTAACTTGTAAAGATTATATAATTGATATAGACTCAAAAGAAGTATTAAGAGGAAATAAAAATAGAATAAATAAATATTATTATAAATTAACTTTTGAAAAAACGGCTAATTTAGAAGTTGAGAAGTTTTGTCCAAACTGTGGTGCTTTACTTCCTAAGGGAAGTAGTGTTAAATGTGAATACTGTAGAAGTGTTGTTATCAAAAAAACTAGCAATTATATTTTAACGGATAAAAAAATGCTTAAGCAAGAATAGGAGAATTTATGGAAAGTGAATTAATTAGTAAATTTTCAAATATTTATATAATGCTTTTATATGCTATCATTTCCAATGATATTAACCGTGTTAAACACTTTTTAAGTGATGAAATGTATGAAAAGTATAAAAGTATTATTGAGAATAATCTTCAAAACAAAGAAATTCAAATGTATGATGAATTAAATGTTAAAGAAATTGAAATAATTGATAGAGTAGAAACAACTGATTATCTAGAAATAAAAGTAAAACTTATATCAAGGTATATGGATTATGTAATTGATGCTGAAACTAAAAAATATAAACGAGGAATAAATGATCATCGTCTTGAAAAAGTTAATTATTTAACTTTTAAAAAGTCTTTAAAAGCTAGTAGTAAAGAGTTATTTACTTGTCCAAACTGTGGTGCTAATTTAGATGTTAATTTTACAGGAACTTGTCCTTATTGTAAAAGTGTTGTTTCTATGGAAAACAATGATTATATTTTAACAAGTCTTGAAACATCTTGATAATTAATCTTTTTTAGTATTCAAAATCTTCCTTTTTGCATACATTAAATTGAGGAGGATTTATGTCTAATTATAGAGAAATAGTTACAAAAGCGGTTTTAGGAAAAGGTAAAAAGGTCTTTAACCATCGTCATTTTATAGATGTTAATAATACTCCAACTAATGTACTTGGTTGTTGGGTTATAAATCATAATTTTCAAGGTATTAAAGCAGGAGAAAAAGTAACGGTAAGTGGTAGTTATGATATAAATATTTGGTATTCTTATGATGGTGATACCAAAACAGATGTTGTAAAGGAAACTTTTAATTATAAAGAAATTGTTAATATCCGGGAAAAAGAAGGTGTTGACTATACAGATGCATCAATTATTGTTAGAAGTTTAAAAGACCCTACTTGTAAAGAAGTAAACATTGATGGAAATAAAATTAATTATGTAGTTGAAGAAGAATTAGGAATTGAATTAATAGGTGATACAAAAGTAAAAATTTTAGTTGATGAAAATATGGATGATTGGGAAGAAATAGTTGATGAAAATGCTGCTATGAAAGAAATAGATGAAACCGTTTCAGAAAATTATTTAAAAGATAAAAATGAAAAATAAAAAACATAAAGCAATTTAAATTTAAAACTTTATGTTTTTTTCTCTTAAACTTCTTTAGACCAAAGTCCGTGTTTATTACAATAAGCATATAGTTTACCTTTTTCATATTGAAAAGTTGCTTTAGCCTCTTTCGTAAGATAAACAAATTCTTCCTTATTTTCCGTTTTAAAGCAAATCCATTCTATAAAATGTTCTTTTTCCATAACATGATTAACAGTTACGATTAATTTATCATCTTTAATTTCATAGGTTGGAACATGTTTTTCAAAACTAGCATCTTCACTATTAGGTTCTAAAGTTACCATTCTTTGATCACAACAAGATAAACTTTGACATCTTAAAGGACCAACAACTTTAACTAAGTTTCCACATTTAGAACATTTTTTCAATAATAAATCTTCCATATTATACCTCCAACGGTTAGTATAACATAATACAAGTTAAATGAAAATACTTGCTATTTTTTTAAATTTGTGTTAGGATAACAAGCATTATTAAAGGGAGGAATTATGAATTTTTATTTAAAAGAAAATTTAAGAGCTGCTAAAATATTTTTAAATACTTTGGGGTTTACTTTAGAAGAAGTTGAGGATATAGATAGTTATCAAATTTCTGATATTCAAGAACCAATTGTTTTAAGAACTTTAAAAATTTATAATCAAGAAAATGAAGTCGTTGGAGCATTAGGATTTTGTAATAATTCAATAAATATTAAAGTTAGAGTATATAAAGATATATACTTAAAAGCCGAATATGTTTTAGATAGACCTTTAACTTTAAAAGGTTATGATAATGAAGAAATAACTAATTTTAATAATTCAATTTCTTATAAAATATTTGATGGATTACATAGATCTATTATAGGTACTTTTAATGTTTATAGTTTTGAAAACCAAAATAATGAAAGATATGTTGGTGTTGAACAAAACCTTAAACGTTTTAGAGAAGGTATAGAAGAATTTGAAGCAAGTTTAGGATTAGATAAAGTTTTAAAACTTGATTTTGGAAATCAAGAAGCGGTTAATATAAATTTAAGAGATGAATTTGGACAAACAAAAGCACCTGTTGTTCCAGATTATCGAACCGTTGTTTCGGTTGATACAGAAAATGGTAAACCTTATATTGCAAGAATACCTTTAAGAAGTTCCACTAAATCTTCTAAAGAAAGCGAAAAAGTATTAGATACTTATTATTATGTAGATTTATTAAGAAGAAAACTTACTTTAAAAGATATTCCAATGTTTGAAAATCTAGCATCAATTAGTTTAAATGAGTTAGATGATGAAGAATTTTCTAAATTCTTAGGATTTGATAGAGAAACGATTAATTTCCAAAATGGTTCAAGTGATATAACTTCTGCCTATTTTGAAACCGATAGTATTACAAAATAAATAACACTTTCATAAGTGTTTTTTATTGGGGTTTAGGTATAAAATAATAGTTTAGGAGGGCGTATGTTTACAGATAAAGAACAAAAATTAATAGAATTATTATCTCTTTCGCAAGAAAAAAGTTTGGATGGATATATTTTAAAAGATAGAAAGGGAAAAGAAGTTGGAAAAATTCATGAAGATTTAAATAAAAATGAAAGAGTATTTGAATTTATCAAAAAAGATAAAAGAGGAAAAAATGTTTCTAT
Organism: uncultured Bacilli bacterium; assembly: GCA_947630205.1. Taxonomy (GTDB): domain Bacteria; phylum Bacillota_I; class Bacilli_A; order RF39; family UBA660; genus RUG591. The sequence goes on along the minus strand of CANRGW010000023.1, from coordinate 2,561 downwards.
TTATTTAAAAATTGGTGAAATTATAAAATTAGGCTTTCTACCAGAAGCAGGACAAATTAGAAGTTTTTCACTTTCTAATGATGCTTTAGAATTAATTATTCCTTTTCAAACAGAATATAATAGAGGTCATGAACATATTTTAATTAAGAAAGATCCCAGTACTTCTTTAGGAAATTATTTAGGAACGAATTATGTATATCAAAAAGAAATTGTCAAAGATGATGAAGTAGTAAGAACCTATTTTGATTATCAAGTATCACCTAATAGTTTTTATCAATTAAATTTAAATTATAAATGTAATGATGTTAATGTTACAGAAAGTGTTCCAGAAACACCAATTAGAAGAATAGTTAAAAGTGATAAATCAGGTATTGAGTCTTTTGCTAATTTTCGAAAATATGCTAATGAATTTTTAGGTTTACCTTGTGATATTATGGAATTATTAATGAGTGAAAATATAAAACGCAATGATGTTTTTGTAACTTATATTCCTGATCTTCAAAAACATTCTAAAGTTCCAGACTTTAATTTGCTTAGAGAATTAGGTCCAAATATTTTATTTGGAATAATTTATGAAAATAGAGGCAATTCTTTAGTTGCTCATGGTGTTCTTGTTTATGATTTAGAGAAATGTTATGACTTTGGTTATATTGAAAGTAATAGAAAGAGTAGTTTTTTCTTTCATGAACAATATATATTTAAATTAAATAAAAGAGGTAAAGTTGAGATGGCATTTGATTTTTTAAATAAAATAGAAATTTTAGGTGATGATAAAGAAAGACTTTATAAAGAATTAACAAAAGCAAAAACTTTTAGTTTTAGAAAGAAAAAATAAAAATGATTTATTTTTATACTTATAAAACTTCAATTGGCGAGGTAACTTTGGAAGAAGAAGATGCTAAACTAATTAGATTAAATATCTCTTCTTTAAAGCCAAATGGTATTTTAAAAGAAACGGAAGTTATCAAAAAAGCCTATCAAGAATTAGAAGAATATTTAAAAGGAAAAAGAAAAAAGTTTACAGTTCCTTTAAATCCCAAAGGAACTAGTTTTCAACGAAAAGTTTTTGAAGAATTATTAAAAATTCCTTATGGTGAAACAATTTCTTATCAAGAATTAGGAAGAAGAATTGGTAATATAAAAGCCTGTCGGGCTGTTGGAATGGCTAATAATAAAAATCCTTTACCTATTTTTATCCCTTGTCATCGGGTTATTGGTAAAAATCAAAAATTAACAGGTTATGCTTTAGGTTTAGAATTAAAAAAATATCTATTAGATTTAGAAAAAAGAAATAATTAATGTCAAGATAAAATGTAAAGTAGTTTTATCTTTTTTTATATAGTGTTAAAATTAATATGTAGTAAGGTAATATGGTGGTAATATGGAAAATAGTGTTTGTATTCAAAAAGATTATGATATTAATGGCTTTAAAGTACGTTTTTATTTTCAAGGAACAAGAGAAAATAAGCAAAATATTGATGATTTTACTAAAATTATTGAAAATTGGTTATTAAATGTTAAAACTTTTCAAGATTTTGAAGTTTTTTCAATGAATATAAAAAATTTATTTAGACACTTTACAAATAAAGAAATTAAAATAGCCTTTATTACTAAGGAAGAGGAAAAATGGGGAATAAGTTTTCAAAATGACCATTTAGTTTATTTAAGAAATAAAAATTTATTATACACTTGTATAGATGGTAAAATATCTTTAAATTGTGATTTTGTTCTAGGTAATAATTCACCTTCTAAGGAAATTAGTTTAATATCAGAAGAAATAAGACCACTTGAATTTGGACCTTTGTTAGTATGTGATGATGAAAAGAAATTATATCAACTTTATTCTTTATTTTATGGACAAACTCCGGATGTAACGAGAATAAATTTTCCTTCTCAAGTTCAATTAATGTTTTTTATTTTAAGAGAGATTTGTAATTTAAATATTCTTCATGATTATAATTTTTTACCTCAAAATGATGCTATATCATCAGAAGTTTTAAGTGTTTTGATAAAGAAATTTCAAGCATTTGGTTATTTTGAAAAAGAAGAAGTTGAAATAGAATTAGATGAAAAATTAAAAACAATTGTTTCAAAAGTGGGCCTTATTGTTAGAAGTAGTATGAATATTAATGATTTTGAACAAATAAATCATTTACTTTCTTATCTTTATTATGCTAAAAGTCCTAAAATTTATAGTGATGATAATCCTAAATATAAAAAAATTATGGAAGTTGGACCTAAAAAATATGTCAAAAGTATTCTTGATGAAATAGGAAAATTAAATATTAATTAAAATAGTTATTTAAGAGATAGAAAAGTTTATCTTTTTTCTTTTTCGTGATATAATATTTAACGAATAGGAGTAAACATGGAAAAAGAAAAATATACCGTTTCTGAAATCGTTAAAAGTATGGAAAAATATCTTGAAAAAATAGATATATCCTTAATTACAAAAGCATATGATTATGTCTTTGATTATTTTGATACTAAAACTCTTGAAAGTATTTTAGAAACCTCATATATTTTAACAACCGTTTATGCTGATATTGAAACAATATGTG
>CANRGW010000022.1 GCA_947630205.1 uncultured Bacilli bacterium | reverse complement strand
AGGATTTATAAAAAATGAAATAGTTGAATTTTTAAAGGAGGAAAATAAATAATGGAATTATTAGAGTGTAAAAACATTTATAAAAACTATGATGAAAAACAAGTTTTAAAAGATATTAACTTAAAAATACCAAGAGGAAAAATTATTGGTTTGTTAGGTAAAAATGGAATGGGGAAGACCACCTTAATTAAAATTATCAATGATTTGCTTACTCCAACAAGTGGTGAAGTTTTAGTAAATGGTAAACCTATTGGTATAGATAGTAAAAAAATTATATCTTACTTACCGGAAAGAACTTATTTAGATAAAAGTATGACAATTAAACAAACTTTAGAATATTTTACAGATTTTTACGACAACTTTGATATAGAAAAGGCTAAAAAGTTAATAAAAGATTTGGATTTGGAGATAGATACTAAGATTTCTAAAATGAGTAAAGGTATGCAAGAAAAATTACAACTTATACTTGTTATGTCAAGAAATGCAGAACTTTATATATTAGATGAACCATTGGGTGGGGTTGATCCAGCAACAAGGGATTATATTCTTGATACGATTTTAAATAATTTTAATGAAAATGCTAGTGTTATAATTTCTACGCATCTTATCAGTGATATAGAAAGAATACTTGATGAAGTAATATTTATAGATAAAGGAAAAATAATTCTTTCAACTGATGCTGATAGTTTAAGAGAAAAAGAAAAAAGTTCGATTGATGAAATTTTTAGGAGGATGTTTAAATGTTAAAGAAATGTTTAAAATATGATTTAAAGTATATTTATAAAGTTTTAATAGTATTCTATTTAATTGATATAGTGTTTGCCTGTTTTACAAGAATTTTCTTATCTTTTGACAATTCTTTTATGTTACATATTCTTGGACTTATAGCAAGTGGCACAACGATTAGTTTTATGTTTAGTATCATTATAAATAATTTAATGCGAGTATGGGCAAGGTGTGTTAAAAATGTATATGGAGATGAGTCTTATTTAACACATACTTTACCGATAAGTAAAAGTACCATTTATACGTCTAAGTTTTTATCTTCAATTATTACAATGTTTACAAGTATTTTGGTTATCATATTTTGTGTCTTTATCGCATATTATTCTAAGAACAATTTAGAATTAGTAAAGAATGCTTTGCAATTTTTGGCAACAACTATGGATAGTACTACCATAAAAGTAATTCTTATATCTTTCTTTGTTATATTTTTAGAACTTACAACTATACTTCAAGCAGGTTTTACAGGGATACTATTAGGACATAGGTCAAATAATTTCAAAATGGCTAAATCAATTATTTATGGGTTCTTAAACTACCTATTTGTTGGTGTAATATCAGTTTTAATTATTTATATCATTGGTTTATTTAATCCAAATATTATGGATTTATTTAATTCAAATAGTAATACACTTTCAGTTGATATTGTAAAAATAGCTTTAACTTTAGGAATATGCTTATATATCATTTTAATTGGTATATATTACTACATTGACATAAAAATATTCAAGAAAGGTGTTAATGTAGATTAATTGATATTATGACTATCTAATTAGTAAAAAAATGCTATACTATTCTTGTAAGTAATTTAGAAAAGTAAATTATTAAATTAAAAAGGAGAGATTTATTATGAATAATATAAGTATTACTGAAAAATATGCTTTATGTATGTTAAAAGAAAAGATTAACTGAAAAAGAGTTAACCCCATATTTAATTGTATCTATGATAGTAGAAATGATGTTAGATGAAAATTTACAAATTAATGATAAAAATAAAGTAATACTTAATGATAAGATACCAACAGCCAATTATAATAAAAAGTTATATGAAATTATAAAAGATATGAAAAAAGAAGAAGTACCTTTAAAAAATATTTTAACTTTTATTTGTTATAGTTTTTCAAGTAAAAATTTAAAAAGTATTGTTAATACTTTAAAAGAAAAAATGCTAGAAGATAAACTTATAACTTTAGAAAGTAAAAAAAGTTTATTTGATAATAAAGAAGTAGTTAAAGTAGATGGAAGTAAATTCATGAACATTATTGAAGAAGTAAAGAAAAAATTTTTAGGAAAAGGAACTTTAACTGAGGACTTGATATTATTAGCATCTTTATTAAATTCTACTAGATTTTTAAAAAATATTTTTAATAAATATGAAAAAGAAGAATTGGCTAATAAATTAAAAGAGATAAAAGATACAGAAGTTGCTAAAAAAGTAAAAATAGCCCAATCGGTTATAAGTAATATGTCAGCCATGATAACAGTTATGATGGTAAATGCTACAAGTTCTGTATAAAATTATTCCTTAAAAGATTACATTAAAAACGGCAATGGTTATTTTGATATGAACCTCGGTTCTATGTCCAAGAAACGTGGTTCAGTTCATTTTATTGTCGTTTTTTATATATATTTATCTATTGCTTTATCTTCTTCTAAAGAACTATTACTTATTTCTTGACACCTTTTATCTAAAAAAGCAACAAATTCTTCTCCTAGTATTTTTTTTAATAATAAAAACAATTCATCATTAGGACATATTAGTTTAATTGTTTGATAATCAGCGAGTAGTTCTTCAAATTGATATTTAGTAATAGAAAAGTATTGACATCCATGTCCTGCTGATTTTTGGGATTTGTTAGAAAGACGTTCATTATTCCTAATAGTTGTTAAACCAATAGTAGATGATTTTCCATCATATATCGAATCAATTATATCTTCAATGTCTTCAATTATACTAATGTGTGGACTATGGGTACTATTTAATTCATTATTTTCAAAATTAATTTCCTTTTTTAAAAGTTGCATTCTTCTTTTTTGACATAAATCTAAAAGATATATTATTAAACTAGTATTATCTTTTTCCGTTAAAAACTTATTTTTAAAATAAGAAAATTCATTAGGCATTTCAAAATAGGCAAAATGGTAGGAAAATAAATGTGTAAGTTCATGAAAAAAGGTTGGTATATATAATTCGTTTAAATAGATTTTATCTTCATTATAATCAAAACAAGAAGTTTCTTTACTAGGAATAAAAATTATATCAATTTGAGGATTTAATCTTTTTAATAACAATAATTGTGAAAATACTGTGTTGGCAAAATCATTATTTTGTTCTTTGGCTAAATAATATGAACTAATTAATAGTTTTTTAATTTCTTCATTGGGAAATAAACTTAAAAGTTCTTCTATTTTAAACATATAAATCACCTAATTTATATTATAACAATTTTTCTAATTTAAGTATATATTTCTTTTACTTTCTTTATAATGAAAGTTAGTAAAACTTTTTTGTTTTTCTTTTTATAATTTTCAAAATTATCATTAATTAGATATTTTTTTATTAATTAGGTATTTTTAAAACTTGACCAATTGCTAAAGTGTTACTTGTTAAGTTGTTTAAGGATTTAATGTCGTCAACTGTTGTATTGAATTTTCTAGCAATTGCATATAAAGTATCATTTTTTAAAACAGTATAGTTTATATAGTTATTAGAATTAGAATTACTACTTGGAATTTTTAAAACTTGACCAATTGCTAAAGTGTTACTTGTTAAATTGTTTAAGGATTTAATGTCGTCAACGGTTGTATTAAACTTTTTAGCAATTGCATATAAAGTATCATTTTTTAAAACAGTGTAGTTAGTATAGTTATTAGAACTAGAATTAGAATTACTACTTGGAATTTTTAAAACTTGACCAATTGCTAAAGTATTACTTGTTAAATTATTTAAAGATTTAATATCATCAACGGTTGTATTAAACTTTTTAGCAATTGCATACAAAGTATCATTTTTTTGAACTTTATAAGTATCATAAACCTCATCATCTTGATTATTATTTTCTGTATTATTTTCTAAAGCACAAACGTTTAAATTACCATATAAATAATTAAGTAAAGACCAAGTTTCATTATTGACTATTCCACTTGCCGTTAATTCATTATTAAGTTGAAATCTTTTTACAGCATTTTCAGTTTCTAAATCAAAATTACTATTTATTTCTCCACTATAATAAAGAAGAGCCTTTAGTTTAATTTGTAAATCTTTAACAAAACTTCCGGTTGCCCCAAAAGAAAGTTGCGGATAGGTACTACTTGCTCTAAGATTTGGTTCTGTATAATTATTCAATAAATTCCATGTTGTATTATCAACAATACCTGTTTCTTTTAAATTTTCCTTTTTTTGAAAAGCCTTAACTCCAATTTCAGTCGTAATTCCAAAACTACCTGTGATAACAGCATTATAATAACCTAGTATTTTCAATTTTTCTTGTAAAATTTTCACCTTATCACCAGTTGAACCTAATTGTAAATTTTCATTCATAAAGTATCACCTTTAAATCATATTCATTAATTCTTTTATATATTAATATAATAAAATGAGGTGAAGAGATGGCAAAAGGATTTTTAAAAGTAAATGTATATAGTGATACAATTGCTAATCCTGTAAAAAATGCAACGGTTACCATCTTAAAAGATGGACAAGAAATATTTAAAACATTAACAGATGAGAATGGACAAACACCTTTGATAACATTAGATACCGTTTCTAAAAGTTATTCAGAAACTAATCAACATACTGTAAGACCTTATGAAACTTATGATGTTTTCGTTGAAGCCTTAGGACTTACTCCAACGAGAATAGATGGAGTGCAAATATTTGATAATATAACATCAATTCAAAATATTTATTTAACTTCGCTTGACGATCAAGAAAAAGAAGAAATTAAAGATATAACACCCAATACTTTATGGGGAGATTATCCACCATATATAGATAGTTCTTCTGAAAATTTAAATGAAGGTATTGCTCCAGTTGTTTTAAGTCGCGTGGTTGTTCCTAAAGAAATTATTGTTCATGATGGAACACCTAGTAATAATAATGCTCCTAATTATAAAGTTCCATTTATTGATTATGTAAAAAATGTTGCTAGTAGTGAAATTTATAGTACTTGGCCAAAAGAGACCATTAAAGCCAATGTTTTAGCAATTATTTCTTTTGCTTTAAATAGAATTTATACGGAATGGTACCGTAATCGTGGTTATGATTTTACAATTACATCAACTTCTAGTTATGATCAAAAGTATACAAGAGGTGGTACTATCTTTGAACCAATTTCTAGGATAGTTGATGAGATATTTCAAGATTATATTAGGATAGGTATACGTTTAGAACCTTTACTTGCTCATTATCGAAGTGAAACAAGTGAAAAGGGGTATTTAAGTCAATGGGGTTCTAAAGAACTAGGTGATAAAGGATATAATGCTTTACAAATTTTAAGAACTTATTATGGAAATGATGCTAATATTTATCAAGCCTTAGTAAGTGATACTTATCCATATTCTTTTACTTCAACTTTAAAAGAGGGAGATTGTAGTTTAGATGTTTATATTTTACAAAATTCTTTAAACTATATTCATGGTAGTTATCCTGGCATTCCTTTAATTAAAAATCCGACCGGTTATTTTAATTCAGATACAACCAAAGCCGTTAGAACTTTTCAAAATGTTTTTTCTTTAGAAGAAACGGGTAAAGTTGATTATCAAACTTGGTATAAAATTTCTTATATTTTAACTGCTGTTAAAGAGTTAACAGAAAGTATTTATTAAGAGATAAAAAGTATTATTAAAATCAAATCTTGTTAGAATAATTTAATTATCTTATGGAACTTAAAAAAGAAAGAGAGATTTACAAATTCTTTTTAACATGCTATTATAAATTTAGGAGGTTATATGAAAGATAAAATAACCGTTAATTGTCAAAGTAGTATTAGAATTGCCGATAAAGAAATAATTTATTTTGATCCTTATAAAATTTTAAAAGAAAGTCATGATGCTGATTTAATTTTTATAACGCATGACCATTTTGATCATTTTGATACACTTTCAATTGAAAATATTAGAAAAGAAGATACTAAAATAATTGTACCTCATAGTATTTCCAAAATAGTTAAAGAAAGTTTAGATATTCCGGTAATAGAAGTTGAACCTAACAATACCTATAATATAAATGGCTATTTAATTAAAACTATTCCAAGTTATAATTTAAATAAAAATTTTCATCCTAAAGAAAAAAATTATGTTGGTTATGTAATTACTATTCAAGAAGAACGTATTTATGTATCTAGAGATATGGACTTAATAGAAGAAGCCTTAAATCTTAAATGTGATATTGCTCTTATACCAATAGGAGGAACTTATACAATGAATTACAAAGAGGCTTTAACTTTTGTAAATAAAGTTCATCCTAAAGTAGTTATTCCAACTCATTATCAAACAATTGTTGGTTCTTTAGATGATGCTTTAGAATTTCAAAAATTAGTTCCTAAAGATATTGAATGTTTAATATTATATAAATAAAGTAACTATAAAATAACTATATTAAAAAGAAATTTATTAAAAACATATAAAAATTATATAAAAAAGAAAATCATAAAAAAAAGAAAAAATCTTGAGTTTACAAGATTTTTTTAATTAAAAACTATATTTCCATCTTCAACAATTTTGACTTCTGTAGTAATACCTTTTCCGGTATGAGGGTGTATTGTTGAATAAATAAAATCAGTTCCATAAATAATAATTAAAACAGTACAAATAACAATTTTGATTTTTCCTTTTAAAAGATTAAATAAATTATCTAAAAGGGGAGCAATTAAATAGGTAACAGTACATCCTGCTAATCCAAATACTAATAAGCCTTCTAAACAAATTTTACCATTTAAGTTCATAAAATAACCACTATAGTCCCACCATTTCATATTATGGAATGCTTCTAAATACCAAGCCGTTCCGTATTCAACGAACCCTGATAAAATACAAGCACATACAAAAAGTAAAACGGGATGCTCTCTTATAGGTTTTAAAAAGAATAAAATTAAAATACCACCCCAACCATAAATAGGTAACCAAGGACCAATTAAGGTTCCTCTATTAACAAATACACCATAATTTATTAAATGAAGTGTTACCTCATAAAGCCAACCAACAATTGCAAAACTAAAAAAGAATAAAATATAATTAGTAATAGAATAATTTCTTCGATAATCAACATTTAACCATTTACGATGGGCTCTAAGAGGAATTTTATAACCATCAGTTGGATATTCTTCTTCTTTTTCTTCTTCTATTTCTAAATAAGTATCATTAAGAAGATGAGAATATTTATCCTTAACTTTATTTCTTAAATCCATATAAAGTTCAGCATAAAGACATTCTTTATAAACATCAAAGTAAAAAACATTAGAAAGATTAAAAGTTAAAAGACCTAAAAAGTACCAACCTATTAAACTAAAATCAAGTTTGAAAACATTAAACTTATTACCATTCATCATTTCTTTAGAAAGTTTAAAAACTTCTTTTTGTTTTATATTAGGATTTTCTGCTAATAAATAAGGAACCATTAAATATTCATAATGTTTAATAATACCACCTATAATTGTTAAATTCCATAAAAATTCACATACATATTTAACTAATAAAATTCTTGCTAAACGAAGTGTTTTTCTTACTCTATAAGGAAATAATAATTTATCAATTTTCGTATCTCGATATTTTCTTTGTTCCAAGAAATAACGATTTTTTCCAATAACGATAACATTTTGAACTAATAAATAAATAGCCAAAAGAACAATACTTGTTAAAATAATATTAACAAAAACACTAATATTTCCATCAAAAAATAAATGATTAAAAGCATTAATAATTCCAAAAACAAAAGAGTCACTTTCAGAAATTTGATTAAAGAAAACGGCTAAAATTCCATTATTATATTTATGTTCTCTTTCTTTATCTTTTTCTTTATCCTTATCTGATTTATTTAAAAGTTCATCAATTATTTCACTATTAGTTTTTTTACCATGATAAAGGTCTAATAAAGCATTAGCATTTTCTTGTACTTCTTTTGTAGTATCATTTAAAGTATTAACTGTTGAATATTGATAACCACCGGCTATAATAAGAGATGCAATAAAAACAATCAAAACATTACGAAAATAATGCTTTTTAACACTTTTTTTGGCTGTATTTTTTAATATTTTTCTATTTTTCATACTCCAACCTCTTTAATTAACCATATTATATAGGAAAATAAGAAAAAAGTCTACCTTTCTAAAGGAAAAATAAATTCTTTAAAATAAAATATGGACAAATTGCTTTAGTTAAACTATAATTGTTATAAAGTAGTAGGAGTTTTAAAATGCTAAAACGTCGTAAAAAAATAAAGAAAAAGGCTTTGATTATTACGATTTTAAGTTTAATATTTTTTATTAGTTTAGTTGTTGTTTTTATTTTTATCATGACACCAAAAATTAAAATAAAAGGGGAAAAATCTATTACTATTAATGTTAAAAGTGATTATAAGGAAAGTGGAGTAATTGCAACTTATTTTGGAAAAGATGTTAGTAAAGATGTTAAAGTAGAGGGAAAAGTTGATACTTCTAAAATTGGTACTTATGAAATAGATTATGTAATTCAGAAATGGTTTTTTAAATCAGAAGTTAAAAGAGTTGTAACGGTTAAAGATATGGAAAAACCAACGATTGAACTTATAGGTGGTAATCAAGTTTATGTTTGTAAAAATAAAACTTATGAAGAACAAGGGTTTAAAGCAATTGATAATTTAGATGGCGAATTAACAGATAAAGTCGAAGTAATAAACTCTGATAATTTTGTAACATATAAAGTTAAAGATAAAGAGGGAAATGAACAAACTGTTAAAAGAGAATTAATTTATCAAGATATGGAAAAACCTACAATTGAACTTGTTGGAGGAGAAACTTATACCGTTTATCAATATAATAGTTATAATGACCCCGGAGTAGTTGCTAATGATAACTGTGATGGCGATATTAAAGAAAGAGTTAAAGTTACTGGTAATGTTGATACAAGTAGATTAGGAACTTATGAAATATCTTATGAAGTTGCGGATAGTGAAGGAAATATAGAAACAATAAAAAGAATAGTTAAAGTTGTTGAAAAACCAAGAGGTGGCGTTATTTATTTAACATTTGATGATGGACCTAATTCTGGAACAACGGATAATATTTTAAATGTTTTAAAAGAAGAGGGAGTTAAAGCAACTTTCTTTGTAACTTGTAATGGACCTGATTATTTAATTGAAAGAGAAGCAAGTGAAGGACATACGGTTGCCTTACATACGGCAACTCATGATTACGCTCGGGTTTATTCTTCTGTTGAAAATTATTTTCGTGATTTACAAACTGTTCATGATAGAGTTCAAAGAATTACAGGTCAAGATGCAAGAATTATTCGGTTTCCAGGTGGAAGTAGTAATACTGTAAGTAGAAGTTATCAAGTTGGTATTATGTCTACTTTAACAAAAGAAGTTTTAAATCGGGGTTATCGTTATTTTGATTGGAATGTTGATAGTAATGATGCTGGTGGTGCTAATACAAGTGCAGCCGTTTATCAAAATGTTGTTAATCATTTATCAAGATCTAGTCCTAATGTTGTTTTAATGCATGATATAAAGTATCAAACAAGTGGGGCTATTCGAGATATAATTAGATATGGTAAAGATAATGGCTTTACTTTTGCTGCAATAACTGAAAATACGACTATGGTTCGTCATGGTGTTAATAATTAAATTAACTATAAATATTAGAGATTTTTTAAATGTTTCAGATTGTGACAAAAGAAATTTTGTTAATAGTCTTTAAATTTAAGAAAAAATATATTATAATGAATATGTAAGGTTGCTTACTATACCTAAGAATAGGCTTACAAACCTTACTTTTTTATGGAAAAATGTATAATTTAAATGGTGATAAGATGAAAGAATATTTAAAAAACTATATTGAAGAAATAGAAAAAGAACTTGAAGATAACCATAAATTTACTGATAAAGAAAAAGAAATATTTAAAGATAAAATACAATATTTTCAACATGAAAGATTAATTCATTTATTAGTAACTTTATTTTATGCTCTTTTTTTCTTAGGTTTTATCTTTTTATGTATTATTTTTCCAGTCTTTGCAATTCCTTGTATAGGTTCTTTTATATTTTTAATTTTTTATGTTAAACATTATTTCTTTTTAGAAAATTCGGTTCAATATTTATATAAGTTATATGATAAAATATTTAAAAACTAACAATTTTAGATATTTTTTTTGACGTTTAAGAGATTTACTTATTTAAACTTAAATGTTATACTTGTTGATAACAAGGAGGATATATGGGACTATTTAGTAAAGTTAAAAATTTATTTAAAAAAGAAGAAAAAGAAGAAATTAAGGAAGAAATAGAAGAACAGGAAGTATTAGAAGATGAGTTTGAAGAAAATGATATAGAAGAAAGTAATAATCCTGAAGAAACAGATAATGTAAAGGAAAAAACAGATAATAAAGAAGAAAAAAATTATCAAGAAGAAGATAATAAAAAAGAAATAAATGATAATGTTAAAGATCAAAAAGATGTTATTAAAAACGATATAAAAGTTGAAAAGAAAACGAAAAAGGAAAAGAAAAAAGAAACTAAAAGTACTTTGCAATTATATGATGATGGTTTAAGTAAAACAAGGGATAATTTTGTTAATAAGTTAATTAGTTTAAATAATAGAACTAAGAAAATAACAGAAGAATATTTTGAAGAATTAGAAGATATTTTAATAATGGCTGATATTGGTGTTAATACAGTTTTATCTTTTATTGAAAGGTTGAAGAAACGTGTTAAAAGTGAAAATATAACAGATCTTAATTATTTACAAGAAGTAATTGTTGATGAATTATTTATTATTTATGTTGATAATTCTATTTTAACTAATAAGATTAAATTTAATGAAAATGGTCCAACGGTAATTTTATTTGTTGGCGTTAATGGAGTTGGTAAAACAACAACGATTGGCAAAATGGCTTTAAAATTAATGAATGATGGAAAAAAATGTATGATGGTAGCCGGGGATACTTTTAGAGCCGGGGCTATTGAACAGTTAGAAGAATGGAGTAAAAAAGTAGGTTGTTCATTCGTTAAAGGAAAAGAGGGAAGTGACCCTTCTAGTGTTATTTATGATGGAGTTAAAAAGGCTAAAGAAGAAAATGTTGATGTTATTTTAATTGATACAGCAGGACGTTTACAAAATAAAGTTAATTTAATGAAAGAACTTGAAAAAATGAATAAAGTAATAGGTAGTCTAATTGAAAATGCCCCTCAGGAAACGCTTTTAGTAATTGATGCTACAACTGGTCAAAATGGTATAAGTCAAGCCAAAAGTTTTAAAGAAATAACAAATATTACAGGAATTGTTTTAACAAAACTTGATGGAACGGCTAAAGGTGGAATAGTTTTAGCCATTAAAGAAGAATTAGATATTCCAGTTAAATATATTGGTCTTGGAGAAAAAGCCACCGATTTAGAACCTTTTGATATTGAAAAATATATATATGGTTTATTTAAGGATATGATGTAGATGGAAAAACTTGTTTATTTAAATAATTTATATGATTTATACGGAATACTTTTAACGGAAAAACAACAAACTTATTTTCAAGAATATTATTTTAATAATTTATCTTATGGAGAAATAAGTGAAAAATATGGAATAAGTAGAAATGCTTGTTTTAAACAATTGAAAATTATTGAAGATAAACTTCTTGATTATGAAAAAAAGTTAAATTTGTACTATAAAAAAGAAAAAATACATGATATAATTAATAATATAGATGATAGTGGGGTAAGGAAGTTATTAGAAGAATTATTTTAGGAGGATAATATGTTTGAAAGAATAGTTTATATTAGTGATCATGGTGCTCATGTTAAAGTTGGTGGAGAAATTCAAACAAATTTAATTAATCAACATTTAGTTTTTGTAGATGAAGCAAATAGACAAGTTGTATCAGAAGTTGAATATGTTCATGATGATATTGTTGAAACAAGATTTATTGGTGAAGTTATTGGAGGAAAATTTCAAGGTGGTATTATTAGTAAACCTAGTTTAACTTCGAAAATTCGTTTTTTAGATGAAAAAGAAACTTTAATGATAACTGGTAATAGTGAATTTGGTAATATGACAATTGGAGTTAGTCCCTTTTATAATAATAAACCAGTTTATATGAGTATCAATAGTTTATTTAGTAATCATTTAACTATTCTTGGTAACTCTGGTAGTGGAAAAAGTTATGGTACAACAAGACTTCTACAATCAGTTTTTACAACTCCTAATTTTTATCCTTATAAAGCAACGATGATTATTTTTGATAATAATGGTGAATATATAAATGCTTTTAATAATCTAAATGCTATTAATCCAAATTATCATTTTAAAGTTATTACAACAAGTAGTTATAATAATTATGAAAAATTAAATATTCCCGTATGGCTTTTAAATATTGATGATTTAGCCCTTTTATTAAGACTTGAAAAAGTAAGTCAATTAACGCTTTTAGAAAGAATGATAAAATTAGCCAAAATATTTTCTTTAAATGATGAGAAAAGTTATAAATATAAAAACCATATTATTGCTAAAGCCATGTTATCTATTTTTTATTCTAATAAAATGCCAGGTACGAAGAGAAATGATATTTTTGATATTTTTAATACTTGTACAACTAATGAATTTAATATGGAAGCAGAAGTTAAAGGAGCAGGTTATACAAGAAAATTCCGAGAATGTTTTAATGTTGATAGTCAAGGAAACTTTACGGAAAGTATTTTAGTATCTCAGTATATAGCATCATTTGTTGATCCAGAACTTGATAATTATGAACCAACTACTTTTAATAAATATACTTTAGAAGATTTAGAGAAAGCATTAAATTTTACTTTAATAAGTGAAAACTGGTTAAATAATGCTAATACTTATGGTGATAGTATAGCCGTTAAAGTTAAATTACATTCTTTAATTATAAGTGATGCTAAACGGTTCTTTGATTATCCTAATTTTATAGGTGTTGAAGAATATTTATCTAGTTTAGTAATTCAAAATGGTCAAAAGTATCAACTTTTAAATATTAATTTAGAAGATATTGATGATAGTATTGCTAAAGTTATTGTTAAGATTTTTTCAAGAATAATTTTTGAATATACAAAAGCCTTACAAAATAGAGCAACTATTCCTTTTAATTTAATTGTTGAAGAAGCCCATCGTTATATAAAAAGTGGTGAAGATATAGATTTACTTGGTTATAATATTTTTGATAGAATTGCTAAAGAGGGAAGAAAATATGGTGTTTTACTAACTTTGATTTCTCAAAGACCCGTAGAACTTTCTGAAACAGTTATGTCTCAATGTGCTAATTTCTTAATTTTTAAAACAACTCATCCAAGAGATATAGAATATATTGGTAAAATGGTTCCAAATATCACAGAAGAAATTGTTGAAAAACAAAAGGCTTTACAACCAGGTTATTGTCTATGTTTT
>CANRGW010000021.1 GCA_947630205.1 uncultured Bacilli bacterium | reverse complement strand
CTTATCGTAGTTGTAATGATTATAAATTATCAGGGTCTTGTTCTGTTGTAACAGAAGTTAATGAAAATTGTAAAAGTATAAATGAAAAATATGGAACCAAATATTTTGCAAGTGGTTATAAAAAAGAGGAATAATATATATGGATGGTGTGTTACTTGTTAATAAAGAAAAAGGTCTTACAAGTAGAGATGTTGTTAATCAAATAATGAAAAAGGTAAACATGAAAAAAGTAGGACATGCAGGTACTTTAGATCCAATTGCAACCGGATTACTTATTGTTGGTCTTGGTAAAGGTACTAAAATAATGGAATTATTGACTTTAGATTATAAAGAATATATTGCAACGGTAAAAATGGGAGTTTTAACGGATACTTTGGATATAACAGGAAATGTTCTTAAAGAAGATAATAATTTTTCTTTATCTTTTTTTAGGTTGGAAGAAGTTTTAAAGTCCTTTAAGAAAGAATATTATCAAGAAGTTCCGAAGTATTCGGCTGTAAAAATTAATGGAAAAAAATTATATGAATATGCAAGAAATAATATTTCGGTTGAATTACCTAAAAGATTAGTAGAGATTAAAGAAATAGAATTATTAAATTATAATGCAGAAGAAAAAACATTTGTTTTTAAAACTTTAGTTAGTAAAGGTACTTATATTAGAAGTTTGATTGCAGATATTGGAAAATCTTTAGGTATTTATTGTACAATGCAGGATTTAGTAAGAACTAAAAGTGGAAAATTTAAAATTGAAGATAGTTATAAAGTAGAGGATGACTTTAAATTAATAAAAATAAAAGATGCTCTTGATTTTAAAAATATTGTAGTTAAGGATGCTAATTTGCTTAAGAAAATTCAAAATGGTAATAAAATTAATTGGAAAGATGATAGTAACTATATTTTATTTTTAGATAAAGATGGTCAAGAATTGGCAATTTATAAAAAAGAAAAAAATGAACAATTTCAAGCATTTAAGGTATTTTAATTTTTTAACAATTATGTTATAATCAATTTATATAGTAGATGGAGGGTAATATGTATACGGAATTTAATAGTAAAAATATTCATAAGGATCCAGAAATTTATGTAACTGAGAAAGAACCAACTTTTTCTAATCGTGTTTTTTCACTTGTTTGGAAAATTCTTTTGGTTATTATTGTTTTTATAGTTTTATTTCTAGCTTTAATTCATTTTGGAGTTATAAGTTTAAAATCTGATGTTACACCAGAGGCCGTTTTGCTTAATCAAAATGAAATTGGTATAAAAAGGGGTAGTGGATACCAATTTGTTTATACGGTTTTACCAGAAAATTCAACTAATAAGCAAGTTGTTTGGGAAAGTAGTGACCCAAGTGTTGTAAAAGTTAATGAGGTATCTGGTTATGCTGAGGCTTTACGAAATGGAACGGCTGTTATTACTGTCAAGACAATTATAAATGAAAAATTGAGTGAATGTGCTGTAACCGTATCTGATAAGAATGTTTTGCTTTCAGGTATTAATGTTAATGAAAAATATATCAATGTAGCAGTTGGCTATAAGACAACTTTATCTTATAGAACAACACCTTCTAATGCAACGGAATTAAATTTAATTTTTTCAAGTAGTGACTCAAGTGTTGCTGAGGTAAACTCTAAAGGAGTTATAACTGGTCATAAAGAGGGTAGTGCTATTATAACAGTATCATCAAGTAATGGTGCTATAAGTGATACTGCTTATGTTACTGTTTATAAAAAAGGAGAAGCAACGGTTGTTGAGGGGGAAAGTGTTGAAACGACTACTTATCCTAAAACGCTTAAACTTAATGATAAGAATATTACATTAAAATTAGGTTCAACTAATCAATTGATTGCAACAGTTACACCAACTTCGGCTCCTCAGACTGTAACTTGGTCAAGTAGTAATACAAAAGTTGCAACAGTTAATAGTCGAGGATTAATTACAGCAACTGGTGTTGGAACAACAACAATTGTTGCTAAAAGTGTTAATAATATAACGGATACTTGTACCGTTACAGTTGGAAATTATTCTTTAAATTTAAAAGAAATTGATATAACAACTAATTATTCAGTATTGCCCCTTGGAGTTAATAAACAATTAGTTGTAGCCTTTAAACCAAGTAATGCAAGTAATAAAACTATTACTTGGTCAAGTAGTAATCCAAATGTTGCAACGGTTGATAAAAGTGGTTATGTAAAAACTTTAAGTGTTGGTAGTACTGTTATAACGGCTAAAGCAGCTGATGGAGGTTATACTGATACAGCAACGATTGAAGTAGTTAATCATGGAAAAGAGGTTGAAGAAACCAATATATCATTTAGTAATAGTACTTATTCTGTTGGAATTGGCAATACAATTACTTTAAGCCCAATTATTAAACCCGAAAATGCAACCTTTAAATCAGTTGATTTTGAAAGTAGTGATACTAGTATAGCAACGGTTGATGCTAATGGTATTGTTAAAGGTATTAAAGAGGGAACCGTAACTATAACAGCAACTACCAAAAGAAATCGTTTACAAGCAAGTGTAAAAGTTAATGTTAAATTAATAAAACCAACAGGTGTAAGTTTAAATTCTACAAGTGTTACTTTATCAGAAATTGGTTGTACATTTACTTTAGTTCCAACTATAATTCCAAATAATGCAAGTAATAAGGCAGTTACTTTTAAAAGTAGTGACCCTAGTATAGCAACAGTTGATAGTAATGGAATTGTTACAGCAGTTGGTAAAGGAAAGACAACCATTACTGTAACTCCAAAAGGAGGAGGTTCAGCATCAACTTGTATTGTTAATGTTTTAAATACGGATAGTTCTTCTTTTTCAGGAAGTGCTAGTTCCGTAGTAGTTTATAAACCAATATTATATTTATATCCAATTCAAAAAACTAATGTAAAAGTTAATTTTGAACATCCAGAATATTTAATGACAACTTATCCTAAATATATTAATAATTGGTCAGTAACGGCTTATCCTAATGGAGACTTATATGATAAAGATAATAAATATTATTATGGATTATTCTGGGATGAAGAAAAACATCATGAAGTAGATTTTAAAGAGGGCTTTTATGTAACCAAAGAAAATGCTATTTCCTTCTTAGAAGAAAAATTAGATATAATAGGTTTAAATGCTCGTGAACGTAATGAATTTATAATGTTCTGGTTACCAATTTTAGAAAGAAATGAAAAAAGTTTAGTATATTTTGAATTAACCAAAGAAAGAGAAAGTTATAATAAATTGCTTATCTCGCCAAAACCAGATACTTTATTAAGAGTTTTAATACATATAAAAAAGGTTGAAAATGAAGTTCCAATTAAAGAACAAAAACTTGAAAGTTTTAAACGTAATGGCTTTGCAGCAGTTGAATGGGGCGGCTTAACTTATTAATTTTTAAATTAAGTGTGAAAGTTAAAAAACTTTCCACTTTTTCTTAATTGTCCATTATAATTATCTTATTATAAAAATATAGACAAATACATGTATATAAAAATAAAAAAAATCATATTTGAAGTTGTAAATTTGCCTAGTTTGTGTTATTATCTTATTATACGGAGGTAAATATGAAAGATAACGATAGAGAATATAACGAAGAAGAATTAGCAGAAATTCAAAATGAATTAGAAGATGAAGCCCGTCAAAAAAAATATCCTCCTTTTATTCTTTTGTTCTTGTTTACAACTATTGCTGTATTGTTTGCTTTAGGGTTATCTTTTTCAACTATTAGTTTTTTACAAAAAAATGAGACCATAAATTCAATTATTTCAAGTTTAACTGATAATGATGATGAGGATAAATACTTAATTGTTTATGATGAGACTGTTGGGGACTTTTCCGGTGGCATTAATTTAACTAATCAATTTCCAATACCTGATAGTAAAGGTAAGTTATTTAGTGGTAAAAATTCCGTTTATAATTTTTCCATTGTTCTTGGTAGTGCCACAAAAGATATTTATTATGAAATAACAGCCGTTCCTAATAATCCAGATACTAATAAAACTTTAAATCCTAATTATGTAAAGTTATATCTTACGAAAAATGAAAATGAAGAATTAACATCAACACTTTTAAATGGTAAAGTTAGAACCTATTCTGATTATAAAAAAAGTACGCAAGAAGGAGTAGATGGTGTAGTTCTTTATAGTGATAAAGTTACAAAAGATGATGTTGAGGCTGGACGAATTAATTTTACTTTACGTATGTGGGTTAGTGATAATGCGATAGTTGATGAAAATTTTTCTAATAAAACTTTTGCGGTTAAAATAAATATTTATGCGGCTTCTTTGGATAGGTGATAAAAAATGCAAAGTGAGAGAAAAGAAAAAAGAGGCGTATGGCAAAGTATAAAATGGTGGGCAAATTTTGTAACAACTATAATTATGAATTCCATTATTGTTATTTTGATTTTAATTGGAGTTTTGTTTATAGCCTATTACATAGATGTTCGGAAAAATGCTAGTACGGGGAATTGGAAGCCCCCTTTATATGGTGCTTATGTTATTGTAAGTACAAGTATGGAACCTGTTATTCACGTTCAAGATGCTATTTTAATTAAACGTGAAGAAGAGTTAGAAATAGGTGATGTTTGTACATATTTGTCTAAAGATCCTCGATGGTTTGGTATTATGATAACGCACCGTATTATTGGTACAGATGTCAATGAAGATGGTGAAAAAGTATATATATTTAAAGGAGATGCTAATGAAACTCCTGATAGTATGCCAGTTTCTGGAGACCAAATATATGGTAAAGTTATAATGCGAATTCCGAAAATAGGTTATATTCAATATTTCTTATCTAATGCTTATGGTTGGATTATTGCTATCGTTGTTCCTTGTGTTGGAATTATTACATTTGACATAATAAAACTTATTAAAACTTCAAAATTATCTAAAAAAATAAAGAATATAAAGAAGAGGTAGAAATGTATGAAAAATAAAGGGTTACTAGTTTTAGCAGGATTGATATTAGTTGTTTTTATAGCAATTGGTACTTATAATTGGTATACTTTTTTCTCACGGGCTAGTGAGAATTATGGTAATTCTTCTCCCAATGGAGAAAGTGAAACGGTTGTACTTAAAGATACCGAAAATGTTTATGATGTTGATGCTGTAAAAATAGGGGAAGAAGATATTTCTAAAGTTACACCTTATGTATTTGAAATTGAAAACGCTCATAATAAAAAACATAATTATACACTTTTAATTGAAGATATTCCTTTAAATTTAGTTGATGATGGTTGTACTGAAGAAACACTTTTAAAAAGACAACAATTAGAATATCAATTAAAGTTAAATGATAAAGTAATAAAACAAGATTACCTTTCTAATATTACTAATAATATTTTAGATGAAAGAACAATTGACTCTAATACAATCAATAAATATGAATTAAGAGTATTTATTCATCAAGAAGCGGAAGAATGGACTGGTAAACATTATCATTATAAAGTAACTTTAAATAATAATTAATTAATAAAGAATAAAGAGGGAGATTATATGAAAAAATTTATTGCTGAGTATTTACATATTATTGCTTATACAGCAGTTGGTTTAGTTTTTGTGATTAGTAGTTTTTATTTAGTAATGAATTATTATCACTCACGAGAGTTATCGGCTCCATTATATATTAGAAATAGTGATAGTAATTATGGAAATTATATTAGTAAAATTGAAGAAATAAAAACGAATTTAGAAACTTTTAGTAAAAAAAGCAATAAAGATAATGAAAGTCGAGAATTATATGGAAAATTAACATCTTGTAATGCTGTTCTTGGTGGCGAAGGTACTTTAGCAACGCTTAAACCTGGTACTTATTATAAACCAGTTGATGTTTATAAATTAGGTTCTAAATTTCAAACTGATCTTCTTAATATATGTTGGGCAATTCATCTTAGTTATTTAATAGGTGATGAGGCTCCCACTAAATTTAAAACAACGGCTCCTTATATAAAAAATACAATTGATGCTTTAGCCTCTAAAGTTGAATACTCACTTGATGAAATTCAAAATAATAGCAGTTATTATTTTAATACCAATATAACGGCTTCAACTATTCGCGACCCTTTAGCCGTTGATTATGAAAATATTGCTAGTTCTTACAATGAATTTGCTGATATCATTTTAAATCTTTCTAAAGATATCAATCAGGCAGGAGGTGAAGTTAATGAATAAGGTTCTTAATAAAATCTTATATATATTAAAAAATATTCTTTTGCCTATTTTAATGATTGTAACAATATATATCGTTGCTCTTATGTTTCAACGTTTGAAGAAAGAATTGTTTGGTGCTAACTTTACAGAATTTATTTCGGTTATTTTCCCTTTCTTTCTTCTTATAATACTTTGTCTTACTAATTTTATTTTTGAACAAAATAATGTTCGTAATTCCTTATTTTATAATGTAACTTCATTTTTCGTAATGTTGACTATAACTTATTTTTGCTATAGAGCCTTATTTGATAAAAATATGTATTTTTGGTATAAATATGGTTATGATATAAACTTTAATTATTTTTCAGATCAAATAGCACCTATGAAAATAATGCTTTATGTTCTATCGTTTGCTAATATTATCTTAATGATTGAGGGATATGTAAAAGGTAATAATAATGAGTCTAAGAAAAAAACAAAAGTTAATGATAAAAAAGGTAAAGTAACTGAATAAAAATAGTAAAATAAAAACATGATATCTATAGGTGATATTATGTTTTCTTTTTTTATCCACATTTTTGTTGATATTATTATTTTAATGACTGTTTTTCATATATTTAATAAAAAAGAAATAACGATTTTAGAAACATTGGTTTTATTGTTTATTTTTAATATAATTATTTTTGTTTTAGATAAAGAATTAAATATTTTATATACACTTTTAGGTTCTTTAGTAATTATTGCAATTTATTATTTATATATGTTTTTATATAATAAAGAGATTAGTAAAGTTAATTTAGAAGATAAAGTTTTTATCAATCGGGGGATTGTTAATTTTCATGAATTAATTAAAGAAAATTATACTTATGAGAACTTATTATATAGTTTAAAGAAAAGAGGAATAAATAATCCTAGTTCAGTAGATTACTGTATAAAAAAGAATAATGATTTAATAATATTTCGGAAAAATTCAATTAAAAATTATCCAATTAGTTTAATTATTGATGGAAAAATTTTAAAAGATAATTTAATGAGTATTAATAAAAGTTATGAATGGATAATTAATAAAATTTATGAAAATAATTTAGAATTGAAAGATATAAATTATGCTTATTTTAAAAATAAAGATGTATTTTTTATTACAAATTAAATGATAAAATTAAAAAACTCGTTTCTTTTTTTGAAATGAGTTTTTTTAAAAATGACTTTTTATGAGATTTTTTAATTTTTTATCTCTTTTACTAATTCTTTGATAACGGCTTTAAAGTTTCCTTCAACTTTTTTGGCTGTTTCTTTTACGTCTTCATGAGTTAAAACTTCATTACAAACACCTGCTGCCATATTAGTTATACAAGTTATACCAATACATTTAAGTCCTGAATGTCTAGCAACAATTGCTTCTGGTACGGTACTCATTCCAACAGCATCGGCTCCCATTGTTCTTAAGGCTCTTATTTCAGCAGGCGTTTCATAGTTTGGACCTTTCATATAAGCATAAGTACCTAGATTACATTTGCCAGTTATTTTTTGCATAATAGGTTTTAATATTTCAATATATTCTTTGGTATAAACATTACTCATATCAATAAATCTTTCACCAAATTCATCAAGGTTTGGACCTCTTAAAACACTTTCTGAAAAGAAACTTAAATGGTCTTCAATAATCATTAAGTCACCTTTTTCATAATTTAAATTTATTCCTCCGGCTGCATTAGTTAAAATAACAGTTTCAATACCTAAAAGTTTAAATATTCTAATTGGATAAGTTGTTTCTTGTAAAGTATAACCTTCGTAGTAATGAAATCTTCCATTCATAGCAACAATTGGTACATTGTTTAAAGTTCCAAATATTAATTCTCCTTTATGTCCTGGAACGGTTGAAATAGGGAAATTTGGAATGTCTTTATAAGGTATAATAATTTTATTTTCAATCTCATCTGCAAGTGTTCCTAATCCAGAACCTAAAATAATAGCAATCTTTGGAATATTTTTTACCTTTTCTTTAAGATAATTTGTCGTTTCTAAAAATTCTTTCATATATCCTCCATGTTTAAAATATATCATATCTTTTTAAGAAAAACTAGTTAAATATAAGAAAATATTTTAGTACTTGCCAAATTATTAATTTAGTAGTATTATACAGTATGAAATTTTAGGGGTGGTATTATGTTTTATGGATATTATAGTGATTTACCAAGAAAATTATCGGGAAGAGAATTATTTGAATTATATAGAAAATATGAAAATGGTGATAAAGAGGCTTTTGAGAAAATTTATCTTCATCATCTTTTATACGTAAAAAATGTTATTGATACTATTTTCTCTAATTTTGAATATGACCGAGAAGAATTATTTTCAATAGGATGTTATGGTCTATTAAAGGCTTTAAAAAGTTTTGATGTTAAAGATCATAAAGGTTTTATATTTTCTATTAACAAAGGAATTCAAAGTGAAATAGGTAGATTTCTTAAATCCGAAGAAAAGCATCAAATGGTTACTAGTTTTCTTAATTTTTCTCTTCCTAGTGAATTAGGAGACATTATTAGTTATGAAAAATTTTTATTAAGTCAAGGCAATAATCTTGAAGAAAATTTTCTTAATCAAGAAACTTTTCGAATAATTTCAGAATTATTGGAAAAAATTCCTAATGAACTTGACCAAAAAGTTATAAAATTATATTTTGGTTTTAATGATGAAAAACTTTCTATTTCGGCAATTGCTTCCAAATTAAAAATAAGTGAAGTTTATATATCAAGAATTATTAGAAAATGTTTAGATCATATAAGTTCTAGTTTAAGTTTTTTAGAATTAGAAATAGGGAACCGGAAAAAAGATATAAGTGAACAATTTAATGGTAAAACGATATATGAATATTTAGGATGTAGTAAAGAAGTTTTTAATTTAATATATGAAAATTTAACTTTAGAAGAACAAGAAAGATTGTTATTATGTTTAAATTATGATTTTGATAAACCATTTCAAAAACCTCATATTTCTAAAAAAGAATTAGATAGTTTTTATAGAATTATTGTTAAGTTAAGAAATTACTTAGCAAATATTTCTTTTGGTTCTTTCCAAGATAAACCTATTACTAGTTATAGAAGTTTATTAGAACAAGAAGATATTGTTATAAAGAAAGTACCTGTTCATTCTTTCAAAAAATAAATATCCAAAAGGAATTTAAAGCTTAATCATTTGATTGAGTTTTTTTGTAAAGAGGAGAGTAAAAAAAGTTGTATATTTAATAGACTAATATTATAATAAATATTTAGAAATTTATGATTGGATGTGTTTATATGACATATGGTTATTATGATAATTTACCTGATAAGTTATCCGAAGAAGAACTAATTGAATTATTTAAAAAATATAAAAATGGTGATAAAAAGGCTTTTGAGAAAATTTATCTTCATAATCTTCGTTTTGTTCATTTTTTCATTGGGAAAAATTTTTTCAATTTAGAATTGGATAGAGAAGAATTATTTGCCGTTGGTTGTTATGGTTTACAAAAGGCAATTTTAACTTTTGATATAGGAAAAGTAAAGTTTTTATCGTATGCTAGTGTTTGTATTAAAAATGAAATATTAATGTTTCTTAGAAAAGAAAAAAGACGTATACAAGGACTTGATGTTAGTTTAGATGAACCAGTTATTTCTTATAATAATGGCCAAGTTCGTAGTTATGAAGATATTTTAGCAGACACATCCGTTTCCATTGAAGAAAATTTTTTTCATAAAGAACGTTTAAAGTATATAAGAAAAATTGTTGAAGAAATTCCTGATGAAAGAAATAAAGAAATTATAAAATTGTTTTTTGGTTTTGATGGTCGTGAACCAATAAGCCAACTTGAAATATCAAAAAAGTTTAATTTATCTCAATCATATACTTCAAGAATAGTTACTAGAACTTTAAAATATATTGCTTTAAAATTAAAAGAATTAGAAGAACTTCCTGAAGAAGATTTTCTTTCTGAAAAAAAACCAAAAGTAAATCCTACTGTTTATGATTTATTAGATTGTTCCAAGAAAGAATTTTTATTAATTTATCCTAAATTAGAAATAGAAGAACAAAAAGATTTAAGTTTTCTTTTACAGGCTGATTTTAATAAACCATTTGTAAGCAGTTTACCTCTTGATAAAATTCGAAAGTTAATTGAGAAAATTAAAAATTTAGTAAAATTTGCAAGAGAAAATTCTAAATTAAATGATTATGGTATAGAACGTCAACAAACAATTTCTGTACGTATTTCAGATAGTCGAGGTGCAATTATAAGTGAAGAAAAAGATATAGAAGAACAATCTAAAAAGAAAATGCCTTCTAAAAAAGAGAATGTTAAAAGTGGAAGAAAACTTCAATCAATTTATAGTTTATTGAAAGAATATACAAAAGAAGAAATCGATGCCGTTATTTCAACTTTAGAGGAAGAAGATAAAAGACTACTTTGGTTAAGATATGGTGCTGATTTAGAACATCCTGTAGAAAATCCTTTGTGGAAGAAAGAATGTAGCAATAAGTTTTATTCGTTATTAATTGGAAAAATTAAAAGAAGATTAGCCAATGGAATTAATATTAGAAGAGGTAAAAAAATTCAATCAATTTATAGTTTATTGAAAGAATATACAAAAGAAGAAATCGATGCTGTTATCTCAACTTTAGAGGAAGAAGATAAAAGACTAATTTGGTTAAGATATGGAGACGATTTAGAGCATCCTGTAGAAAATTCTTTGTGGAGGAAAGAATATCACAGTAAGTTTTATATAGTATTAATTGGAAAAATTAGAAAAAAATTAGCCTATTATAGAATGGAAAAAGAAAAATTAAAAGAAAGTGCTCTTGAAAAGAGAGAATTAGATGATACTTTACCTTTAAATACAGAAAATATAAATACTTTGCTTTTATCATTAACTAAGAATATATTAAAGACTTTAAGACTTTCTGATTATCAATATCTTCTTGAAAATTTTTCTCTTAAGGAAATAATTGTAACAATTTTAGTAATGAAAATGACCGGTAATTATACAATTAAAGAAATAGCTGATTTTATGAAAATTTCCGAAAAGGAAGTTATTGAAATTTCTAAAAGAATAATTTCTTTGTATCGCGAAACGATTAATAAATATTTTGATAGTTTGCTTAAAACTTTAGATAGTTCTGATATAGAGGTAATAAGCGAAGAAGTAAAAGAGTTAAAAAAAGTAAATAAAGTTACGAATTAAAAATTTAAAAGATGAATTGTTTGAACATGAATAATTTATCTTTTTTCTTGAAAAAAATAAAAAATTAGCACTCATATATTGACAAGTGCTAAACATAATATTATAATGTATTTAGCAATCGAGAAAAAAGAGTGCTAGGAGGTAGTTATGCTAACAAAGCGGCAAGAAAATATTCTAAAAATGATTGTTGTTGAATATATAAAACTTGCTAAACCTGTTGGGTCAAAACTTATTTGTGATAAACTTAATTGTTCTAGTGCAACCGTTCGTAATGAAATGATGCAATTAGAGGAAATGGGATTATTGGAGAAAACGCATACTTCATCGGGTCGAGTACCAAGTGAAAAAGGTTATCGTTATTATGTAGATAATTTAATGGAGCCTTATGAATTAAATAATGAAGAAGTTTATAAATTGCAAACAGTTTTTAACAATAGTCAATTGGAATTAAGTGATGTTTTAAATCGAAGTTTAGAAATTATTTCTGATATAACTTCATATACTAGTGTTGTTTTAGATACTAAAAGTCATGATAATAAATTAAAAGAAATAAGTGTTGTTCCTGTTAGTAGTGAAATTTTAGTGGTAATAGTTGTAACAGACTTAGGTTATGTTGAGCACAAGAATATGGAAGTTCAAGGTGTAAGTTTAGATGAAGTTAAAAAGACCGTAAAATTGATTAATGATTTAATTGTTGGTACACCTATTGATGAAATTAGTGCTAAGTTAGAGTTTGAAGTTAAACCGGTTATTGCTAAATATGTAAAACAACATGAAATGTTATATAATGCTTTTTATGATGTTTTTACAGATATTTCTAGTAAAAATGTTAGTGTTGTTGGTAAAAATAATATTTTAAAGCATCAAGAATTTAATGATGTATCTAAACTTAAAGATATTTTTTCTAAACTTGATGATAAAAATTTGATTGAGAATATTGAAGAGAGTAATAATGATATTAACATTTATATAGGTCATGAAAATAAAGTAGACCCTGATGTAACAGTAATTAAAACTAATTACAAAACTAGTAAAGACGAAGGAACGATTGCTATTATTGGCCCTAAGAGAATGGATTATGATAGGGTTGTAAATTTACTTGATTATATTAAAAAACAAATAGAAGGGTGATTAAATGGAAGAAGAATTAAAAAAGAAGAAAAAAAATGAAGAATGTGAATTAGAAAAAGAAAAAGAAGCACAATGTAATTGTGAGGAAAAAAATGGAAAATGTTTAAAAGATAAAAAAGGTTCTAAAAAAGAAGAAAAGTTAGAGAAAGAAATTTTAGAATTAAAGACGAAAAATGAAGAATTACTAAATAAAGTTTTATATAGTCAAGCAGAATTTGCTAATTATAAAAAAAGACGAGAATTAGAAACTTCAAATATGTTAAAGTATTCTAATAGTGATATTGTTTTAGAACTTTTACCAATTGTTGATAATTTTGAAAGAGCAATTAAACTTGATGATAGTAATTTGAATGATGAATTATCAAAATTTTTAGATGGTTTTAAATTAATTTATTCACATATGGTTGAACTTTTAAAGAAGTTTGAGGTTGTTGAAATAGATTGTTTAAATAAAGAATTTGACCCCAATTTTGCTCAAGCCTTAATGACTGTTAAAGCAGAAGGAGTAAAGCCGGGAGTAGTTGTAGAGATATTACAGAAAGGATATATGCTAAAGGATAAGATGCTTCGTCCAGCATTAGTAAAGGTGAGTGAATAATGGAAAATGTAAGAAACCCATGGGGAATGGCTGAAAATGCTAGAATTGATACTTGTGCAGGATTATTTGAAAGATTTGTTGTAACACAAGATGAAAATGATTTAAATATATTTTTAGAAGTATGTAATAAATTACCTCTAAAGGAAAAGGGAGAAGCTATAAGAAGAGCGAAACAATATATTTTAAATATTCAAAATTCTCTTGAAGAAGAAGGAAAAACAAAATAATTAAAAAGGAAAGGAAATGATAAATTATGAGTAAAATTATAGGAATTGACTTAGGAACAACCAATAGTTGTGTTGCTGTTCTTGAGGGAGGAAGTGCAACAGTTATTCCCAATCCTGAAGGAAATAGAACTACACCTTCAGTTGTTGCATTTAAAAATGGAGAAAGAATAGTAGGAGATGCTGCTAAGCGTCAAGC
>CANRGW010000020.1 GCA_947630205.1 uncultured Bacilli bacterium | reverse complement strand
ATAAAAATGAAAATTAAAAGACTTTCTCTTAAAAAAATAACTTAGCAAAAACCCCATTTCTCTATATTCAAGAAATGAGGTTTTATTAATTTTTTTAAATCGTTTAAATAATAACTTTCTTTTCTTTATGGACTTTTCTTGTTATAAATTGTAAGAACCGGTATAGAACCTCGTATGAATAAAAGGAGAAAATAATTAGTAAGAAGGTAATTAAAGCAATTTGTAAATTCATACTGTGAATATCAAAGAAAGAATATTGGAAGAAAATTCCATAGATAAAGCCAATTAGTAAAATAGCAAAGAGTGTTCCTCTTAAATAATTAAAAGGTTTAGATACATTATATAAATGAATAAAACCAGTTGTACCTGTAATTAAAACAGCAAGTGAATTAACAATTCCTTCATCTAAATTAAAAGCATTTTTGAATAAAACAATGATAACAACATCAAGGAAAACGGTTAACCCAGCAGGAATACTGTTTTTGAAAATCTTTAAAATGAAATTTCCTGATACAATGTTTGTATTTGGTTCAAGTGCTAGAATAAATGATGGAATACCAATAGTACATGAAGTAATTAAAGTTAATTGAATAGGAATAAAGAAATATTCTGATCTTGTAAATAGACAAGTTAAAATTAACATAATTGTATAAATAGTTTTAACTAATAAAAGAGAGGCACTTCTTTCAATGTTATTAATCGTTCTTCTTCCTTCAGCAACAATTTTGGGCATAGATGCAAAATTATTATCTAATAAAACAATTTGACTAACGGCTTTGGCAGCATCACTTCCACTTGCCATAGCAACTGAACAATCAGCTTCTTTTAAGGCTAAAACGTCATTTACACCATCACCAGTCATTGCTGTTATAAAACCTTGTTTTTTAAGGGCTAATATTAATTTCTTTTTTCCGGTTGGGGTTACTCTACCAAAAATATCATATTCCGAAACGGCTTTTTCCATATTTTCATCAGCAATTTGGGTAGCATCGATTGCTTTTAAATCATCACGTATTCCGGCTTTTTTAGCAATATTTAAAACAGTTATAGGATTATCTCCGGAGATTATTTTAATTTTAACACCTTGACTCTTGAAAAATTCAAGTGTATCCTTGGCTTCTTTTCTAATTTCATCTTCAATTAAAATAAAACCAATTATTTCTAAATCTTTAGGATTTTCATTTAATTTTAAATTATTTTTAGCAACTACTAAAATTCTATAATCTTCTTGGTAATTTTTTATTAATGAATAATCTAAATCTTGTTTATCTTTAAAAACATATTCATAGGCACCTATATAGTATGAGGCATCATTTTCTATTTCAACGGCTGAAAACTTTCTTTCGGAAGAAAAGGATATTTTATCTTTAATATTAACATTAATAAAGTCTGGGTATTTATCTTTTAAAGCCTTAAAAGTAGAACTTTCATCATATAAAGCATTCGTAAGTTTGGTAACAATTTCACTAAATTCATTTTTGGTATAATTACTTGTTGGAATAATATCATAAACTTTCATATTTCCTGTAGTAATCGTTCCAGTTTTATCTAAGCAAACAACATTAACTCGTGATAAGGTCTCTATACAATATAATTGTTGAACTAAAACTTTATATTTACTAAGACGGACAACACTTACAGCCATAACCGAACTTGTTAAAAGAACTAGTCCTTCTGGTATCATACCAATTAAGGCAGCAACTGTATTAATAATCGAGTCACTTATTGTACTTCCAATAATTAAATATTGATTAAAAAATAAAGCAACTCCAAGAGGAATAATGATAATGGATAAAACGCGAACAATTTTTTCAAAGGAATTTAAAATAACCGAATTAATTTCTTTAACATATTTGGCTTCACTAGAGATAGTATTAATATAATTTTCTTTTCCAACATGAATAACTTGACAAGTACATTTACCTGAAACAATAAAACTTCCTGAAAGAATAGTATCCCCTACTTTTTTTGTAATGGTTAAAGCTTCTCCTGTAATAAAAGACTCGTTTACTTCAACTACTCCCTCTCTTACAACAGCATCTACAACAACTTGATTTCCCGTTTTAAAAAGAATAATATCATCAAGAACAATATTATCATTTTCGACTTCGACTTCTTTACCATCACGTAAAACTAAAGCCTTACTACTAGAAATAACCGATAATTTATCAATTGTTTTTTTGGAGATAATTTCTTGAATGGTACTAATAATAGTATTGCAAAAAATAACTCCCATGAAAAGACAATTTTTAATAGAATAAAAAATTCTTCCTGAAAAAATCCCGGCTAAAATAACAGCCGCTCCTAGAAATATATTTAAGAAATTGAAATAAGTAAAAACATTACTAGCAATAATTTCTTTAATTGTTTTAGTTTTAGGTTGATTATTAAAATTAATTAATTGCTTATTAATTCTATCATTTACTTCGTCTTTCGTTAAACCTCTCTTAAGGTCAACTTTCTCTTTCAATTCATCTTTCATAGTATTACACTCCCTTTTATTTATCTTCTAAAATATTTTTAATATTTATTTTTCTAGTATGTTTAATTTCTTCCCAATTTTTACTTGGCATGAAAGTTGCTTTTAAGGCTGCTAATATACCACTTACTGTAAATAAAGGGAATAAAAGTATTCCTTTTAAAGATTTTTTTATATCTTTCTTATAATAAGATATCATGAATACTGATAAAAAGATTGTTCCTAAATATGATAAAACACCACCTAATAGCATAAGTTTAAAATTAGGAATTAAAAGAAAATTCCCGATGGTTGTTAGTAAAATTAGGATTTGTAAAAATGGAGCAAAACCTAAATATAAACAGTCAATAGCATGAAGATTTTTATTTTTTCTAACACTTTTACATAGTGGCTTAAAATATTTTTTAAAAACTTCTAATGTTCCCACTAGCCATCTATGTCTTTGTTTAATTGAAGGAGAAAACTTTTCAACTTGTTCATCATAAAAGAAGGCTTTACTGGCATAACCAATTTTAATATCATTAATAGCACAAACATTCATTAATTCAATATCTTCGGTTAAGGTTGATGCTTGATATTTAATTTTTTCAATGATTTCTTTATTGATTGCATAACCTGTTCCATTTAAATTAGCACTTTCCCCTATTCTTATTCTCGGTTCATAGATAAAAATATTTTGTAAATAATAAGATAAAGCATAACTATTACTTAACCATGTTGCATATAGATTTTTAGTATCTCTGCAACCTTGAACAGCCTGATAACCACTTTCTAAAACATTATTAATTTCTTTTAAAAAGTCTGGATGAACAACGTTATCAGCATCAAAAATAACATAAGTATCAAAATCTTTTCTATTTTTCATTTTCTTGAAAACATAATTTAAAACTTCACCTTTGGTTTTAACTTTCTGATTTATATCTAAAACTTTAGCACCGGAAGCATTGGCTACTTCTTTTGTTTTATCTTGACAATTATTAGGTACAACATAAATTTGATACATATCTTTAGGATAATTTTGGTTATTTAAACTTTCAATAAGTTCCGGAATAACTGTTTCTTCATTACGGGCTGGAATTATAATTAAAAAATGATGGCATGCTTTAACTTCTTTAAATTCTTTTTTCTTTTTGAAATAAGGAAATAATCCAAATATAACAAAATGAGCACCAAATAAAAAGGTTGGAATATTAAGAATAAATATTATAATTTTTAAGAGTAACATACTACTAAGCCTTTCTAAAAATCTTTTTGAAAATAATATCAACGAATGATTTATTTAAATAATAAGTATATATAACTGCTAATACTAAACCTAGAAAACATAATATATAATTATGCAAATAATAAATAATTGTTATAGCAATAAGTACAAGAAAACTAGGTATTAAAAATTTGTCTTTTTCTAAAATTAAATATTTTTTTAATTTAAAATTACGATATAGGTAAATAATTAAATAGGCTGTACCCGTTGCAATAGCAGGTGCAAATAAACCAATTTGTTTGATAAACAAGAAACCAATTAAAAAGTTAATGGCTGTTGAAATAAGAGTTGTGTTGGCTAATATTTTAGTATCTTTATAGGCGGAAAAAATACCACTACAGAAATTAGACATATTAGAAAAATAAACCGATATAATCATAATTGGAATATAAATATAAGCATCCCGATAAGCATCTTTTATTAATATATTAAAAATAAATGGTAAAGCCGCAATAATTAAAATAGAAACACCTATTAAAAAATGTCGTAAATTAATATAAACACTATTATAAAATTCATCTTTATCTTTATTATTTAAAACTTTACTAGCCGACTCTTTCCATGATAAATTAAAGTAATTATAACAAGTATTAATAATAGTTGGAAAACGATTACCTACAGAATAAACTCCATTTTGTCCAACATCTAAATAATTTATGATTAAAAAACGATCAGTTAAAGCAATTAGACTCCAAGAAATACTATTAGGAACAAGCGGAAGAGAATATTTAACCATTTCCCCTACTTTCTTTTTATTTATTTTCTTAATATCTATATGTTTATAAATTTTAACTTTAAATAATAACCAAAGTGATACAAGACTATTACCAATGATATAAGATAAAAATAAACTTACAACCCCTAACTTAAAGACAACTATGAACAGAATATTTAAAAGAATAGTTGCTAAACTTGATAAAAAGCAAAAGATAGAATATAGTTTAAATTTACTTAAACCTCTAGCTGTTGCTCCCGCAAGGGCTGATAAAATACTTGCTAAAATGTAGAAAATTAAATAAATTACATATGTATAATTAATAAGACTACCAACAAAATAAATTATAATTCCCCACACAAAAAAACTGAAAAGCGAAAAACCTATGGTAATCGAGAATACTTCACTTTTTGCTTTATCTGTTTTAGCATCAATTAAAAATCTAAACATTCCCTCTTCCATTAATAAAGTAACACAAGGAATTAAAAAAATCGAAATAGTATTTAATAAATCATAAGAGCCATATTCACTTGTTGTAAGTAAACTAGTATATAATGGTAAAAGTAAAAAACTAACTAATTGGGTACTAAATTTTCCTATAGATATTATAAGTGTATTTTTAATAAGTTCTTTTTTCTGGTTCATTTTATCACTCTCTTATCTAGTATAACATGTAAAGAAAAATAAGTAAATTGCTAATTTATTTTTATAGACTAAATATCTATTTTTTTATCTATCTAAGTTAAACTAAAAACTTTAATAGAAATTTCATAATTGTAAATTTTTTAAATAATAAAAGTAATTAAATCAATTAAATATTCATTAAATAAAGAAAATAAAAATCTTAGACTTGCATTTTTTTTAATTATTTGTATAATTATACATAAGAGGTGTTTATGAAAAAGAAAACAGTTAAAATTATAACAATTATTTTATTATTAATAATGCTTGCATCGTTTATATGTGGTCTTATATATCTATAAAAAAATCAAGGTTCATATCAAATTTAATCCTTGATTTTTTTTATTATTCTTTTTTTAAATCTGGTTTTGGATGAGGTTTCTTTTTTTCATCCCTTAATAAATCACGTATTTCTTCAAGTAAAATAATTTCTTCTCTTTTGGGAGGTTTAGGTGGTTCTTCTTCATGTTTTCTTTTATGATTTAGTTTATTAAATACTTGAATAACAATAAATATTGATAAGGCAATAATTAAGAAATTAATTATATTTTGAATGAAATTGCCAATTAAAATAGAAGATGTTCCATGGGTTATTTTAATACCAGTAAAATCAATTCCTCCTATGATTATTCCAACAAGTGGCATGATAACATCATTTACTAAACTGGTAACTATTGCATTAAAAGCATTACCAATAACAACAGCAATTGCTAAATCTATTACATTACCTTTAGAAATAAATTCTTTAAAATTATGTATAAATTTTTTCATAATATTCCCCTACTTAGTTCCGTATATTCTATCGCCAGCATCTCCTAAACCTGGTACTATATAGCCATTTTCATTTAATTCATTATCACATTTAGCAGTATAAATTTGAACGTCTGGATGTTCTTTTTGAATTCTTTTAAGACCCTCAGGAGCCGAAATAATTGATAAAAATTTAATTTTCTTAACTCCACGTTTTTTTAACATAGTAATAGCAGCAGCCCCAGAACCTCCTGTTGCAAGCATAGGATCTAATAATATAACGGTTTTATCTTCAATATTTTTAGGTAACTTGCAATAGTATTCAACTGGTTCTAAAGTTTCTTCATTTCTAAATAAACCAATATGACCTATTTTAGCATTAGGCATAACTCTTAAAACACCTTCAACCATTCCCATACCGGCTCTTAAAATTGGTACAAAAGCATATTTATTTTCATCAATTCTAAGTCCTTTAGTTGTTGCAATTGGTGTTTTTACTTCAATTTCTTCTAAGTCTGCATCTTGTAAAGCTTCATAACAAAGTATCATGGCTATTTCACTTATCAATTCCCGAAATTCCTTTGTACTAGTTTTCTCGTTTCTCAATATTGAAATTTTATGTTCAATCATTGGATGATCTAAAATAATTGTTTTCATAATTCCTCCTATATCTTTAACTTGATAGTAACACAGTTTTCCTTTTTTGTAAACAAGTTTAAGAAATAATCTTTTTTAAATTATATCATTTTTTTTAATTTTAATCTTTTAATAATTTTAAGAAAAAAACTATCTCTAAAATATAGAAATAGTTTACATTTGCATAACAAAAGTTAAAAAACAAATTTCAGGTAATTGTTTCCCACTTTTAATATCTTCATCAAGTATTGCTAAATTATTTAAAAGGGTTAAAAGTTCTTTTTTACTATAAGCATACCCCTTTCCTCTTGCTAATTTAACAGGATATTCTTTAACTCCTAACTTTTGACTAATTAAAGCATCACTTAAATTACTTAAAACTTTTACATTATAAATTAAACGAATTTGATTACTTAATAAAACTAATATTTGAAAAATCTCGGTTCCATTATTTATAAAATATTGATAAAGTTCATAAGTTCTTTTTTTATTCTTTTGAATAATTGCTTCTATTAAATCAAAAATAGAAGACTCAATGTTTTTCTTGGTTATTAAGTCAATATCACTTTTTAAAATAGTTTTTTCTTCTAATTTATAAAGTTTTAATTTCTTTAATTCTTCTTGAATATTTTCTAAATTACTTCCAACTTTTTCTAAAAAATATTTAATTGTTGGATAATCCATTTGATAATCTTCTAAATTTTCTTTAACAAAAGTCTCAGAATTTAAATCTTTAGGTTTAATAACTTCAAAATATTTTAAAATATCATTTACTAGTTTTAAACGATTATTAATTTTATCAGTTATAAAAATTAATATATTATCACTAGGATTATTTAAGTACTTTAAAAGACTATTTAAATTAAAAGTATCATCGACTTTTTCTTTTAGAAAAGAGGAATTATAACCAAGAACTACTTTCATATTTAAAAACATATCATAAGTATCTAATGCTTCTATAAGGTCTTCAATTGAATTTATAGTTAAATCATATTTTATAAGATTATATTCACCTGGTATTTTTTTTAAAATTTTATTTATTTCTTTTTGAATTAATATTTCATTAGTACTTTCAATTATATACAACCGTTTTTCCATCTTAAATACCATTATGAATTTCTTTAAATACTTCGTCTATATATTTAGAAGTTTTTCCAGCCCCTTGAGCAAATTTTAAAGAACCTCCTCCATTGCCAAGGGATTTTGTTGATATGTATTTGATAACATCTGCTGCATTAATATTAGAATTACTTCTAGCTATAAAAGTTGGAACATCACCTTTTAAGTTGGCTATTAAGATAAAAATATTCGTATATTTATTGGCAAGAGTATCTAAGATATTTTTTAGACTTCCATTATCTTCGTTTTTAACTTTCTTTAAAAGTAATTTAATATCTTTAACTTCTTCTATTTCTTTTTCATAAACTTCTAAATCATTAAGAGCATTTTCGGCTTTTAATTTTTGATATTCTTTTTCAAATTCATGAACTTCAAGTGTTATTTCATTATCTTTTTTCTTTAAAAGAACAATATCTTTATAACTTGTTGGTTTAGGATTATCATATTTGATATTTAAAGTTAATTTAATTCCATCACGTTTAGCCATTAAAGTAATATCTTTGGCTTTCATAATATTTTTAACAATATTATCATTATATGGTTTGGCTATTTTTAAAATGGCATCTTCAATACTATCTTTTGTACAACCAGTTATACGGTAAGTATTACTACCTTTATTTTCTAAAGAAAGAATAGCAAACTTTTTAATATCACTTGTATTTTTTACATGACAACCACCACATAATTCTTTGGAATTACCAATTTCAACTAGACGAACTTTATCTTTATATTTATTAGCAAATAAAGCCATAACTTCATCTTTATCTATTTCTTCATACTTCTTTTCCGTTGTTATTCTTGGAATTTTTTTCTTAATATAATCATTTACAAATTCTTCAACTTTAATTAGTTCTTCATCTGTTATTTTACCACGATAAGTAAAATCAAAACGCATATAATTGTCGGCTACATAACTTCCGGCTTGATGAATATCTTTAGCAATAATTGTTTGAAGTGCAAGTTGTAAAATATGAACCGTTGAATGGTTAGCCTCGATTTTTAAACGTCTTTCTTTATCGACTAATTGATTAACTTCAACGTTTTTCGTGATTTTACCACTTAAAACTTTTACTTTATGAATATTAATACCATTGGGAGACTTGAAAACATCAATTACTCTTGCTTTAAAATCATCTCCTATAATCATACCTGTATCACTTATTTCGCCACCAGCCTCAGCATAAAAACAAGTTTTATCAAGAACTAAATACCCATCTTTTGTTAAAGTATCAACTAATTGATTATTTTTAATTAAACCAATAACTTTACCTTTTAATTCATAAACTTCATAGATAAATTCAGAATTTTCTTTATAATTTAAAAGTAATTCATTTTGATTTTGCATAGACTCTTGTTGTTTTTGATTGCTTTTAGATAATTCTTTTTGTTTATTCATGCATGCTAAAAATTCTTCGTGGTCGGTTGTAAAACCTTTTTCTTCTAAATATTCAAGGGTTAGTTCAAAAGGAAAACCATAAGTATCATATAATTTAAATGCATCATTGCCACTTATTTTATTACTAGTTGCTTCCTCCATTAACTCTTCTAATTTCTTTTCGCCTTGTGAAAGTGTTTTTAAAAATAATTCTTCTTCTTCTTTAATTAATTTTTGAATAGTTTTTTCTTCATCAACTAAATATGGGTAAACATCTTTCATATTAAGAACAACAACAGGAACTAATTTGTACATAAAAGTTCCGTTTAAACCTAACTTCCGACCATATCTAACACTTCTTCTTAAAAGTCTTCTTAGAATATAACCTCTTCCAACATTATCAAATGAAGCACCATCTGCAAGGGCAAAAGTTAAAGAACGAATATGGTCAGCAATTACTTTATAAGGCATTGAACCATCATACAACGTACCACTTAATTCTTCAATTTGATTTATAATTGGTAAAAATAAATCTGTATCAAAATTACTGTCAGCATCTTGGAAAATACAAGCCCATCTTTCAAGTCCTGCTCCTGTATCTATATTTTTACTTGGAAGTTCTTTATAATCTTTCCGGTCAACTCCTTCTTTGGAATTAAATTGACTAAAAACATTGTTCCAAATTTCAACAAAACGTTCGTTATCTTCCCCTTTTCGGAAATGTTCTAAGGCTTTTCCATCAAAGTCATATTTTTTTCCTCTATCAAAGAATATTTCACTATCTGGTCCACAAGGTCCCTCACCTATTTCCCAAAAGTTATCTTCAAGTTTTACAATATGGTCTTTAGGAACTCCTAAACTTTGCCATTTTTCGTAAGTAAAATCATCATCAGGATAAACTGTAAAATACAATTTTTCTAAAGGAATAGCAAACCATTCTTTACCAGTTAAAAGTTCCATAGCAAATTCCATTGCTTCATTTTTAAAATAATCACCGATGGAGAAGTTTCCCATCATTTCAAAGAAAGTATGATGACGTCTTGTAACTCCAACATTTTCTATATCATTAGTACGAATACATTTTTGAATATTAGTAATTCTTCTATTATCAGGAACAACACTTCCATCAAAATATTTTTTTAAAGGCGTAACACCAGCATTAATCCATAATAAACTATCATCATCTTTGGGAATTAAAGGAGCACTTTCTACAATTTTATGGCCTTTACTTGTAAAAAATTTAAGCCACATTTCTCTTATTTCTAAACTAGTCATTTTTTTCATATTATCACCTATCTTTACCTAAATTTTTAACTTTATTTATAACCTCGTCAACAACTTCTTCAATTGTCATATTTGATGAGTCTATAACGTAAGCATCATCAGCCTTTTTTAAAGGACTAATTTTTCTATTCATATCACGATAATCTCTTTCAACAATATCTTTTTCAATTTGTTCTAAAGTTACATTTAAACCTTTTTTTGTTTGTTCTAAAAATCTTCTTTTGGCTCTTTCTAAAACCGAAGCCGTTAGATATATTTTTACAGTAGCATCTGGTAAAACAACCGTTCCTATATCTCTTCCTTCCATGACAACATCATATTTTAAAGCCATTTCGCGTTGAAGAGTCACTAATCTTGCACGCACAATTTCATTGGTTGCTACAAGACTTGATGCCCGACTTGCTTCTTCGGTTCTAATTTCTTGACTTACATCAATTCCATTTAAGTAAACAATTAAATTATCTTTATCATAACTTAATTCTATATGAACTTTATCAATAACTTCTTGTATTTTTTCATTGTCATCTAAAGAAATATTTTGTTTTAAAAAATATAATCCCATCGCTCGATACATAGCCCCTGTATCAATATATACATAATTTAATTTTTTAGCAACAAGACTTGCAATAGTTCCTTTTCCAGCTCCTGCTGGTCCATCAATAGCAATACTATACTTTAACATAAACTCGACTCTCCTTTTTACATAAAAAAGACCAACTAGGAGCGAACATTGCCGCGTTACCATCCTAATTAGGTCTTAATTTTTATAACGGTATCCCGAAATCCTAAATAAGCAGCCTTTCATATTAATAAATATTAAGTTCCATCAACCCTTAACTTTCTTGAAAAATATTAATATTACTTCGAATATTCAATAGATTTTAAATTTTATATGTTTATATTCTATCATAAACTTTCAAAAAATGCTACTATTTTAATTCTTATTTTCTAAATATTTTTGATAATTAAAATATGCTAATAAAGAATAAATGGCATGACTATTTAAATATAAATTATCATAAAAAGGAATATTTTCATATAACTGTTTATTTAATCTTTCCAAAACTTCTTCTAAACTTAAATAAATTAATTCATTACTTATTACTTCATTTTCATCTAAACATTTTTCTTTTTTAGCAATCACGTCTCCTAAACAAACATGAAAATTTTCATCAGATACTGAAATATCCATATAACTTGGACATTTAATTAAATTTTTGATATTAGAAATAACTAATCCGGTTTCTTCTCTTGTTTCTCTTTTAGCAGCATCTTCTATACTTTCTTTATTTTCAATTAAACCAGCTGGTATTTCTATACAATAAGTACCGGTTGTTGATCTAAATTCTTTTATAAAAACAATTTTTTCCTTTTCTCTTACAATTATTCCAACTGATGGCTTACTTCTTATAATAGTATGAGTTAATATATGTTTATCATTTTCATCATGATAAGTAACTTCAACTATTTTCATTCTAACAGTTTCTTTTAAAAACTTTTCGTTAACTAATTTTAATTGCATATTAATTTTATAATCAATAAAACTATTTGATTATTTCCTTTCTTTTTTATTATAATAAAATTATTCTAAAAAAACAATTGCTTTCAGTCTGTAAATATTTTATAATCAATAAAGAAAAGGAGGTCTTATGGACGATTGTTTATTTTGTAAAATTATAAAAAGAGAGATACCTAGTGAAATTATTTATGAAGATGATGATTTTTTAGTATTTTTAGATATTAAACCAGCAACAAATGGAGACTCTTTAATTGTTCCTAAAAAACATTTCTTAGATATTACAGAATTAGATGAAGAATTACTTCTTAAAATGCAAAAATTAATTACAAAGTTATATACCATTTATCAAGAAAAATTAAATTGTATTGGTTTAACTTTAACAACTAATAAGGATTATGCTCAAGAAATTAAACATCTACATATTCATTTTATTCCAAGATATTGTGATGATAAGGTTGGTTATTTATCAAATAAAGAAATATTAAAAGATTTAAAAGAAATTAAAGATCAATTAACAAATTAAAAATACACGAAAGAATGAACTAGTCAAGTAAAAGTAGACAAAGAGAAAAACACTCTAGTCTACTTTTATCATATCACTTCAAGAACAGTGTATTTTTATTATATCTTAAGTATTTGAACAATTTTCACTTTTATAATTAGAACAAATTAAACAAGCATTGTAATCTATATCAAGATTAATTTCTTTATCAGGATTTCTTGTAATAGTAACATAACTATCTTTACAGATTTCTCCATTAGTATCTTTCATAGTATCTATTAAATCTAACTCTTCTAATTCTTGATAAGTAAGTTTTAAATTAGAGTTAATGCTTGGAATTTTATCAGGATTTTCTATAATATAATGTCTTCCAGCACTTTCTAAATTTGCTTCAAAATTTTTATATAATGATTTTCGGGAATCACTTGTAACATTAGAAATTGTAACAATGGTTAAACTAGCAATAATTGCTAAGACAACAATTACACCTAATAATTCAACTAAAGTAAAGCCTTTTTTCATATCCACCTCAATTATTAATATAACATTTTTTTGAATATTTTAAAATAGTTAAACCATTCTTTTTAAGTTTTTCTTTTTTAAAATTAATTTTCTTAAAAAATCAATTGGAAAGACACTTAAAGCAATTATAATAATTAAGAAAAATTCTTTAACAGTTAAGCCATAAGTTCTAAATAAATCGCCTCCAAAGTAAATTAAATAAATTTGAACAGTTATAATAAAACCTATAACTAATAAGAAAATACGATTTTTTAAAATATTAGAAAATATATTAATACGATATGTTCTCGCATTAAAAGCATTAAAGATACCTATAAAAATAAATAAAGCAAAGTAAGCCGTCATTAAATATTTATTATTAGCCCCTATTCTAAATACTTCTTTAACAATTGGTAATTTTAGAAATAAAATACAAAGAGTAGCAGACCAAAGTGAAGTTGTAATTATTTCATTATACATATAACTATTAATAATTGGTTCATGAGAATTTTTTGGAGGCTCATCCATATATTCTAAAATAGCCGGTTCAAAAGAAAAGGCTAAAGCCGCGAAGGTATCCATAATCATATTTAACCATAACATTTGAACAATCGTTATCGGTGAAGAGAACCCAATAAAAGGACCAATAATAGAAAGTAAAACGGCACACATATTTACACTTAATTGATAAATTATAAACTTCCGAATACTTTTAAAAATCGTTCTTCCATATAAAATAGCCTTACTAATCGATAAAATATTATTGTCTAAAATAACAATATCGGCTGCTTCTTTACTAACTTCTGTTCCTGAACCCATCGCAAAACCAACATTAGCCTTTTTTAAAGCCGGAGCATCATTTACACCATCT
>CANRGW010000019.1 GCA_947630205.1 uncultured Bacilli bacterium | reverse complement strand
AATTAAATCATATAAATCAAAATAATACTTGGAAATAACATTCTTATATAAAAATAAATATAATCTGTATTATCCATTTTAATTGTTTTTAAATAATTTATAATAGTTAAAACATCCATTTTTCTGGAAAAAAAACAAGATTTTATATATTCTGCTAAATCTCTTATTCGATAATCAATAATTAAATTTAAAGGATTACAAAAATCTGTTACAGTATCTTTTACTTTAACTCTTTTATGACAAATACTAATATTTTGATTATTTATATTTACAAGTCTTAAATAACTAATAGCATTTTCTGTAAGTCCTATATAATAATAAATAGAATTATAAATTAATCTATACTTATGCATTAAATGTTTTATAGAATACTCAATATTATCAATTTTCTTACTCCAAAGTTCTAACCAATTAGTTCTATTTAAAATATTAATATTAGCAATACGATTATTATAAGTTATAATATCTTTAAAATTGATTAAACGTTTACTATTATATTCTAAAAGTACTAAAATATAAAAATGATTACCATTTCTTGTTACTATACTATTATCTTTATTTAAAATAATTTTATTAACTTTATAACCATTATAAAGCATATACATATTTAATTTTCCTATTTCATCTTGATTTTTAATTTCATAATCAAATCTATATAAACAAAAATTATTATTTAAATAAGAAAAATAATAATTATGGTTAATCATATTAATTCTATCTGTAACAATATAGTAATAATAATTTAATAAATTTTTCAAGACTATCACCTAATTAAGTTTATGAATTAGAATATTTTTTAGCATAATCTCTTTTTAAATTATTAAACTTATCATAAATTTCTTTATAATAGTAAATTAGAATATTTTGTGCTATAATATGAACGAAAGGAATTGATTATGGAAGAAAAAATTAATAAAGTTTTAGATACTTTAAGACCATATATTATAGATGACGGAGGAGATATTGAATTTATTAAATATGAAAATGGCGTTTGCTATTTAAAATTTCTTGGTCATTGTGCTGGTTGTCCTATGAAAATGATGACTTTAAATTCTTTATTTAAAGAAAGTTTAATAAATGAAATACCGGAAATAACGGAAGTTACTTTAATAGATGAAAATGAAGATTTTGATGATATCGAAATTGAAGAAAATTAGATTATTTTTAATCTTTTTTTATTTTCTTAGAAAAAATATGATAGAATATTATATGGTGAGATTATGAAAGATACTTTAAAAAAAATTTTCCTTTTTCTATTAATGTTTATTATATTCTTATATGAAGATTTAATTTATTTAATTCCTCTTAAATTATTAAACATTGATATAGAAAAATTAAGTTATAATATGCAAACTTTACTTTCTACTTTAAGTTCTCTTGTTACTTTAATAATTTTAGTAATGCTTTATAGAAAGTATTTAAAGGAAAAACTAATAGATTTTAAAAATAATTTTAATGAATATTTTGATATAGGAATGAAAGCATGGTTTATTGGTTTAATAGGAATGTGTGCTAGTAATCTTTTAATTGCTCATTTTTCTCCGGTTAATGAAGCAACTAATGAAGTTTTAGTTCAAGAAATGTTACGTCTTGCTCCCCTTTTAAGTTTTATAAGTGCTGCTTTAATTGCTCCTTTTGTTGAAGAAATGCTTTTTAGAAAAATGTTTGGAGATATTTTTACTAAT
Organism: uncultured Bacilli bacterium; assembly: GCA_947630205.1. GTDB lineage: Bacteria > Bacillota_I > Bacilli_A > RF39 > UBA660 > RUG591. The sequence continues at coordinate 12,086 of CANRGW010000019.1, read as the reverse complement.
AAAAAAATTATGGTTTTAGCAAGTGGTTTAATTTTTGGACTTTTACATGTTATTTTCAGTTTTAAAACGCCTTGGGATTTCTTATATATAATACCTTATGGTTTCTTAGGGGGAACTTTTGCTTATACTTTATATAAAAAAGATAATATCTTTATTCCTATTACTTTTCATATGTTACATAATGGTATTTTAACAATAGTATCAATTATTGCAATGGGGTTATAATGAAAACAAGGGCTGAATTAAATTCTAAAATGCAAAAAGAAATCTTTCGGGAAGAAAGAGATAAAAAAGCCAGAAAGATTATTAAAGTTATTAGTATAATTTTAACTATAATATTATCAATTCTTTGCTATGGTATGTTTATTGGAGCCAAATATACCTTAGTTCATGAATATAAAATAACTAATGACAATGTACCAGATAATTTTCATGGTATAAAAATTGTGCAAATAAGTGATATTTTATTTGATAGTTTAAATAAAAATGATTTAAATAAATTAAAAAAGATGATTAATGATTTAAAAAGTGATATTTTAGTTTTTACAGGTGATATTAAAAGAAAAGATTATGATTTAGAAAAATCAGACTTAACAAATTTGGAAGATTTTTTTAAAGGACTTAAGGCTAGTATTTCTAAATATGCCGTTAAAGGAGATTTAGATGATGATAGTTTCTATGTTATTATGGAAAATAGCAATTTTAAAGTTTTAAATAATCAACAAGAATTACTTTATTATAATGGAACTACTCCTATTGAAATAATTGGTTTTACAACAGATGATTTAAAATTAAATATAGAAAAAAGTGATTACTACTCTATTTGTCTTTTACATAATCCGGATAAAATTACTGATATTACGAAAGAAGTTAATTGTAATTTAGCCTTAGCCGGAGATACTTTAAAAGGAGAAATTGTTGTTCCCTTTTTAAACACACCTATTTTTGATAATCATCAATATAATAAAGATTATTACAAATTAAAAAATACCGAACTTTATATTTCTAATGGACTTGGTAATAATATGAATATTCGTCTTTTTAATCATCCTAGTATTAACTTATATCGTTTAACAAAATATTAAAACTTCAGTTTTTAGGCTGAAGTTTTCTTAATTATATAATTTTTTTTCATTTTCTGCTTCTTCCATAAAGTTGGGATAAGCATCAAGAAACTTTTGAAAATACATTGAAACTAAAGGAAAATTGTAAACATCTCCTAGTAAATATCTTGCAACATGAGCCCTTTCAAGAATTTTTTTATAAAACTTAAAATCTCGACATTGCTCAATCTCTGCTCCTTCTATTTGCTTTTTTACATTTTCAAAATACTCAGCAAAGGATAGTTCATCTAATAACATCATTCTAAGAATGCCTCTTAAACTATCAATGCTATTATTATTTTCAAGTGAAAGCCAATTTTCAAACCAACTTAAATCAGGAAGTCCACTTTTCATAACAATTGTTCTTACTAATTCTTCATAAGATAAACTTTGAATTTGCATAAATTCACTTAACTCTTCAGAATTTTCCATTATTTCTCCCCCAGACAAATTCTTATTTTACTACTATTTAAAACTAAAAGCAAATACTTTTCATTAATCTAATTTATAAACTTTAATATCTTTAAATTCATGTTTTTCTAAAGATGTTTCAGGTAATTCAAAACCCCAATCAATTTTATAATCTGGTTTTAAATAAGTCTTAAAAGGCATTTTTCTTGGTAATAAAACAACGGCTTCAAACTTATCTAAACATTTCAATTCTTGACTACTTATAAGCATTTCATGATAAGATGACTCACCACATAATTTACTTATTTCTTCAATTGCTAATAAATCCGTACTTCTTAAATAAATTATATTAGAAATTTCCATCTTGATAATATCAAAATAATTTCCATAAGCATTTCTTAAATTAGTATATCCTTTGATTACTAGTAAAAATTGCATTGATAAACCTCTTGATATATCTAACATTTTAGCAAAATTTTTAATTGGTGGTAATTCCTCAAAATCATCAAGAAGAAGATTTATTTTTTGTCTTTTCGTTTTCATCTTTTGAGATAGATAGATTTGACTTATTAAAAGACTAGTTAAAGTTTCACTGTAAGAACTTTCGCAGTCATTTATAAATATAACAAACTTTTCATCTAAAATTTTAAATAAAGAACAATCATCATAGGCAAGTAATTTTGCTAAATTAGAACGTGATGTATATTCTTTAATCTCAGAATTAAAAACAGCCAGAATACTTAATTTAGTATCTCTTGGAGCCTTTAAAGTTGGTTCTAATAACATATAAATATCCGAATTTAGAGAAATCTTATCTAAAAGTTCTTGACATTTTTCATCATCATTTAATTCAGATGCTAAAGCATATAAACTATTAAAATTAATTTCTTCGGAAGAAGCATTAGCAAAAAGGAATAAACTTAAACCTTTAAAAAGAGAAATTGCTGTATTATTCCAAAAAGGATCAGCCCCCTCGCTTTCTTTAAAAATAGTGGAAGAAGTTACATCTAAAAATTTCAAAGACTCGTCATATTTTTCTTCTTTATAAAGTTGATAAGCAAGACCTAAAGGATTAAATCCTGTACTTAAACTAGGATTTTCAAAATTAAAAACATAAGTTTTATAACCTTCAAGTTTTAACTTTTCTCCCATTATTGAGTATAACTCGCCACCTTTATCATTAATAACCATAGAAACTGATGCCAACATACAAGTTTTAATATATGGTAAGATAATACTCTGCGTTTTGCCACTTCCTGTTGCACCTAATAAAAGAGTATGTCCCTCTTCCTTAGTTATATAAGGAGTATTCTGTTGCCAATAAAGTGGTATACCACTTTCCTTATTTTTTTTAGAAATATCAATCTTTACTAAACTATCTTTTATTTCTTTGTTAGTAAGCCATTTAGCATATTTCATTTTCTCACCTCATTTCCATTTAATCACAATAATCTTAGTATTTTTTAAACAATAATGACTTTTTCTTGTTTTTTCTTAAAAAAAGAGGTAAAATATCTAAACAAAGGTGAATTTTATGTATTCCAATGAACTAATTTGCAATATTCTAAATTATCTTAATAGCAATTTAAATCAAAAAATAAGTATTGATGACATCTCCAAAAAATTTAATTTTAATAAAGCCTACATCATGCGTCTTTTTAAAAAGGAAATAGGTATAACTATAACTACTTATTTAAATAAAAGAAAAATTTATAATTCTTTAAAAGAATTTAAAGATAAAAATAATACTTTTTTAAAAATCGCTTTAAAAAATGGTTTTTATAATCAAGAATATTTCTCCGAAACATTTAAAAATATAATGGAAATAACACCAAGAGAATATAAAAAGTTTCTTCTAAGAAAAAATAATTGCAATAAAGAAAAAACGAAGTTAATACTTAAAAAAATAATTGAAATAGAAGAATGGAATGAAAAAATTGCTTATTATTTAAAAAATAAAAAACCACTTATTCTAGTAAAAATTAAAAAAATATATTAAAAAAGATTTACTTATTACTATTTAAGTATTTAGTAAATCTTTCTTTTATTCTCTCTTTACCAAGTAATTTCATTATTTCATATAAATCTGGAGTGTTCGTTTTACTTGTTAACGAAACTCTTATAACGCCCGTTACATCACTTACATTACCTTTATAATTATCAGGATTTTTCTTATAATCTTTAATATTAGAAGCATAACCTAATTTATCACACATTTCTTTAACTTTAGCAAACCAAACATCTTTATTACTTAAATCTAAATATTCATCATAATAAGTATTTAAAATTGTAGCAATATCTTCTTTATTTGTAATCTTTGTATCTTCATATTTAGGATTTTGAAATAATTCATCATACATATAAAATACAAAAGAACGAATACTTGAATAACTTGTATAATCTTTCCGAGGTTTTTCAGTTTCTCTTTCAATATTAAATATCTTAATTGAATAATCTTTATACTTAACTAACAAATCATGAAATTCTTTATCAAATTCAAGAGTCCAATTTAATAAATTATCATAGATTGTAGATGCTTTTTGTCTACTAAAATAATTTTTAGAAATATTTAAAAGTTTGGAAACATCAAACAAAGTTCCACTAGCACTTACTTTTTTAAAATCAAATTTAAAATCTGTAAAATCATCACCAGGATTATTATCAAGCCATTCTTCAAAATTAGAATTAGCAATTGTCATTAAATAAAGTTTGACGGCTTCTTTAGGAATTCCTTCTTTATGATAATATTCAACACTTGCTTCAGGGTCTTTTCGTTTAGAAAGTTTTCTTCTAGTCCCTGTTTCATCAATTTTCATAACTAAACCAAGATGAGCATACTTAGGTTTTTCAAAGCCAAATATCGAGAACAATTGATCATGAATTGGAAAAGATGCTACCCAATCTTCCCCACGCATAATATGTGTTGTTCGCATCAAATGATCATCAACTAAATGAGCAAAATGATAAGTTGGTAATTTATCAGTAGATTTAATTAAAACAATATCTAAATCATTTTCAGGAAATTCAATATCTCCTCGAACCAAATCATGCAATACAATTTTTTTATTAAAGTCGCCCGGAGATTTAAGACGAACAACAAATTCTTCACCTTTTTTTATTCTCTCAATGGCTTCTTTAATATCCATATTCCGGCATTTAGCAAAAGAACCATAATAACCTATTCTTTCTTTATTAAGTTCCTGAATTTCTCTTATTTCATCTAGTTCTTCTGAGGAACAAAAACAAGGATAAGCAAGGCCCCTTAAAACTAATTCCTTAGCAAAAGCATGATAAATCTCCATTCTTTCAGATTGAATATAAGGTCCATATTCACCTATACTTTTATTTTCACCTATCATTCCCTCATCAGGTACTATATCAACATTTTTTAAATCATTTAATATTCCCGAAATTCCATTTTCAATACTTCTTTTTTGGTCAGTATCTTCAATTCGAAGATAAAAAATTCCATCAGTATCACGGGCCGCTTTATATCCCTCAAACGCTGAAAGTAAACTTCCCATGTGTACAAATCCTGTTGGACTTGGAGCAAATCGCGTAACAATCGCCCCCTCTTTTAAATTTCTTTCAGGATACATCTTTTCATAATCAAGAACCGTTTTTGTAACATTAGGAAACATTAAATCGGCTAATTCTTTCAATTCATCATCCATAAGTTCTCCTCCTTTAAGTCATATATCTTAACTTAATTAATTTTATTTGTCAATTAATCATGATCTTCATTTTCTTTAATAAATTCCATTATTTTATTTCTAGCAGTTGTTGTAACCGCAATATCTAACCATTCTTCTTTCGGAACATAGGCTGTACTATCCGTTATTATTCTAACCCTATCTTGATTTTCTAAAACATAATCAAAAGAAACGGCTTCATCATTTACAATAGCAGCTACCATACTATTCCCAATATCAGTATGAATTTTATAAGCAAAATCAATAATAGTTGCTCCATTGGGAAGTTCTATAACTTTACCATCCATTGTATAAACATAAATATTACTTGAAAATAATTCTTTTTTAATACTTGATACAAATTCAATATTATCTAAAATCCAAATCCTTTTTCATATAATTCTTCGCATTATTTTTATATTTAAACCAATAAGAAGTTAATCCAAAAATAGCAACTCTTTCCATATCAAAAGTTCTAATTTGAAATTGTAACAAATGATTATCAGCCCCAAAAACAGTTGTATGAATTGACCGATACATATTAGTTTTAGGTTTGGCAATATAATCTTTAAAACGATTATTAATGGGAGTAAAATTTTCATGTATTAACATTAAAGCCAAATAACAATCTCGAATATTTTTTACTAATACTTTAATACTAAGCATATCATGAATAGTTTCAAATTTATTATTAGTTAATAATTTCTTATAAATACTATAATTATCTTTATATCTTATTTCAAATTTAGCCTTAATTCCATTCTTTTTAAAAATGCTTTGAACCATCTTCTCAGTTTCTTCTAATATTTCTTTTGTTTCTTTCTTTAAATCATCACGTTGTTTTTTTATATCACCATATAAACTTGGTTTTAGATATTTAAAAGCAATATTTTCTAGTTCATCTTTTATTTTACTTGCTCCAATATAATAAGCAAGTGGTACATAAATTTCTAAAGTCTCTAAAGCCTTTTCTTGTTGTTTTTCTAAACTTTTATATTCAAGAGTTCGCATATTATGTAATCTATCAACTAGTTTAATGATAATAATTCTGGGATCATCGGCTAAACTTACAATCAATCTTCTTAAATTAATTGCTGATAACTCTTTTTTATTATTTAAATCCAATTTAGTCATTTTGGTAACACCATCAACTAAATCCCGAACGGTTTTATTAAACCTTTTTTCAACATCATCTAAAGTTGACTCTGTATCTTCAACAACATCATGAAGTAAAGCCGCACATAAAGTATCAATATCAGCATGCATTGAAGCCAAAATATAAGCAACATTCAAAGGATGAATAATATAAGGTTCACCACTTGCTCTTTTTTGTTCTTGATGATACTTCTTAGCATATTCATAAGCTCTTCTAAGTTTAGGAATATCAAATGTTGAATAAGATATAACTAATTTTTCTAAATCATTATAAGAAACTGTATTCATACACTTCACCTACTTTATTATTATATAGAAAAAATGATTTAAAATCAACGACTTTAAACCATTATTAATAACATTTTCTAAAGATTATTCGGCAATCCAAGGAAATTTATGAGATACAGTAAGAATTGCTCTACTTCCTGCTGAACTATTTCCTGTACCAGTTGTATTTTGAAAACTAAATATTCCAGCATTTCCTCTTTGAAGCCAATTAGTTATTCCTTCATTGTAATCTTTATACCAAACACTATTATTATTAGTAAAACTCTTCATTACTTCTTTCGTTGCATCTCCTAATTTAAAATTCAAAACACTATTTTTAATATCCGAAGAAGAACTTTCTTGATATAAATCAACATATTTAGAAAGAGTTTTTTCTTCTTGACTTATAACTTTTCCCATAACATTTTCTAAAGCGCCACCGTTCATATCATAAACACCATAGATATTACCAGTTGTTGAAGCCCCAGCTCCTAAATAACCAGCATCTTTCGTTAAAGTTAAATCATTATATAAAACACTATCTGTTCCTAATTTAGCATTGGCAGATTTTCCAGAATAGCCTGTTTTATAAATACTTATTTTCTTCTCAGTATCATTTTCATAATAATTATTAAGATAAATCTCTTTATTAGCACCTTGATACAAACCATTTCCGGATTTACCATATTTTGATTGAGATAAATAAGCAACGGCTCCCCATTCCATATTCTTTATCATATGAATATTGTATTCATTTTTAGAATTAAATCCATGAATATTCCCATCTTTTTGCATATTTTCAATATTTTGTTCAAGATTTTCATTATTTATATATCTTAAACTAACTTTATCTGGTAAAGAATATACATTTAAATTATTCTTATTACAACTATCTACATTTTGATTATCTAAACAACTTTTATCATCAGTTGACATTTCAAATTTAGAAACCCAAAGACCCGTTAATTCTTCTTCACCAAATGTAAAGGCTGGATGCGTATACGTACTTATTCCATTAATTAAATTAGATTTGGTATTATCAAGACAAGTTTCTTTACCATTTTCTTCTTCACAAATAACCGTACCGGTTGTTTCTATTCCATGTTCAAATTTAACATTAATAGTTTTTTCATTAACCGTTTCATTATTTCCATTAAAAATGGTATAACGATATCTTGGTATCCAAACCCACATACTAGTTATATTGTCACTTTTAATCTCTGTTCCTAAACTAGCATCTTGATAAGTATTAATATCTTTTACTGTTACAGCATTAGCCCACATTTGCGCATCATAATTGTACCATTTATATTCATCATTTCGATTAGTAGCATCAGCTTTTCTCCAAACTCCGGTTGTATCACTTGTTTTATCATAATAAACTGGTATCATATTCTCGAGTAATTCAGGAGGATTAGCCCCACTCACATCTAAACTAGATATTTGACTTCCCTCTAAACTGATAACTTTAGCAAACACAAGTTTGGAATTAATAGAAACATTATAATCAATCCACATAACAAGTTCATAACCTATTTTTTCATCAGGTTCTATTAACCCCTCATCAATTAATCCATCAAATGCTAAATTTTTAACATCTAAAACCGTTCTTTCTTCATTATCGGTTTCACTATATCTAATTCTTGTTAATTGATATCTAATACTTTCATTATCTAAAGTACTTAAAACATCTTTATCAATTAAACTTAATTTATAATATGCCGTTATACTTCCTTCATTTTTAATTTGAAAAAAAGTGCTTTGATTTTTTAATCCTTCTTCATCAGTCATTGGATAAGCATCTTTAAGAGCAATAGCCTCTATATCTTTAGAAATTACAAGTCCAAAGTTTGCTACTCCTAAATTTTGCGTATTTCCTCTTCTTTCCGTTTGCAAAAAAGCATAACTTACTCCCAATACACCAATTATTACCATTAAACCTAATACTGATAAAAATCTCTTTTTTCCCATACACTTACTCCTTTTAAAGTATATTATGTATTAAATCGTAACTAATATTATTTATTGTACAATTTTTAACTGTCAAATTTTGTACTTTTTAGTAATCATAAACACTTAACTTTAATTTTTTTATTCTAATAATTGCTATTATTTATATCTTATCTACAATCAACTATTATATTCAAAATTATAATACAATATTTTTAATAATTTTACAAGATAATCCGAAAATATTTTTCCTTTTAGACAACTTTTTAGACACATTTTTAAAAAAAATTCTTAGAATTTTTCATTTTCCAAGAATTTTATAAAAAATCATCAATTGTTAATAACTTCTCATCTATTTCTTTTAAAGATGGTCTTTTCTTTTCAACTTCTTTTGTAATTGTAATTTTTTCTCCATTATCTTTCTTTTCAAGTTCAGATTGCAAATTAACATCAAGTATATTTTTCTTTGTTATAATAGAACCTGTTGAATATCTATCCATAATAGGTAATTCCGTTAATTTAATTGTATCAATGGTATCACTTCTTAAAATTAAATGTTTATTAATAGACTCCGTAAAAGTTTTTAAAACATGATATGGATTACTCTTAACTTCTTTTAAAATCATTAAACCACGTCTTGTTCGACTAGTTTTTTCAAATTCTGATATCTTCATTCTTTTTCCAGTTTTTTTATCAGTTATTAAAGAAACATAATCTATTTCTGCAAAATTATTAACTGATGATACAAAATCATTTTTTAAATTAATTGACTTAACACCACTAGTTCTTAAACCAACAATTGGAATTTCTGTAATATCATACCAAAGTCCATAACCATTATTAGTTGCAACAAAGATATTATTATATCTTGAAAGAAAGGCTGTAATTAATTTGTCATCTTCTTTTAATTTCATACAGTTAACAGGCTTGTTATAACGTAATAATTTAAATTCATTAAGTTTTGTTCTTTTAATCATACCATTTTTAGAGGCTAAAGTAATATCCGCATCAAGGTTAAAATCGGAAACTCTTATAGAAGATATTATCTCTTCTCCATTTGCTAATGGAACTAAATTACTAACATGTTTACCTAAATCTTTCCATTTCATATCAGGTATTGTATAAACCGGTATAAATAAGAAGTTACCAAGACTTGTAAATAAAAGCATTGTATCAAGAGTATTAGCTTCGTATAAACCAATTGGATAATCACTATCTTTTAAGGTTGGTTCATAATCACTTGATGTGTATGAACGAATACTTGACCTTTTAATGTAACCATCTCTTGTTACTAAAACAATTACATCTTCTTTTGGTATCATTTCTTTTTCATCAATTGTGATATCTAAAACTTCATCTTTAATTTCCGTTTTTCTGTCGGTTGCATATTCTTTTTTAATATTTCGTAATTCTTGTTTCATAACATCTTTTAATTTTTCTTTGTCATTTAAAATGGCTTCCAAACCAGCAATTATTTTCTTTAAATTATTAAATTCATTAATAAAATCATTAATATCGGAATTAGTTAAACGATAAAGTTGTAAAGTTACAATATAATCAGCTTGAACTTCGGTAAAGTCATACTCTTTTTGTAAATTTAAAATAGCATCGGCTTTATTTTTACTAGCTCGAATAGTTTTAATTACTTCATCAAGAATAGAAATAGCTTTAATCATACCTTCAACAACATGCATTCTTTTTTTGGCTGTTTGTAAATCAAAATTGGTTCTTCTGGTAATAACTTCTTCAAAATGTTTAATATAAGCATCAATTATACCTATAACTCCTAAAGTCATAGGACATCTATCAACAATTGCTACCATATTATAGTTATAATTTATTTGTAAATCACTATTTTTATAAAAATAATTTAAAATAACTTCCCGATTAGCATCTTTTTTTAAATCTATAACAATCCGAACAGGATCGTGTCTATCAGACTCATCACGAATTTCCGAAACTCCTTCAATTTTCTTGTCTAAAACTAGTTCACTCATCCGTTTTACAAGCATAGCTTTATTAACATCATAAGGAATTTCTCTAACAATTAATTGTTCTTTTCCTTTTTCTTTAACGTATTCAACTTTACTCCGAACAACAACCTTACCACGACCAGTTCTAAGGGCTTCAATTATCCCGTCTTTCCCCTCAACTATACCACCAGTTGGAAAGTCTGGCCCTTTAATAATATCAAAAATAGTTTCTTCACGACAATTAGGACTATCTATTCTTTTAATAGTTGCATCTATTACTTCTCCTAAATTATGAGGGGGAATATTCGTTGCATATCCTGCCGAAATTCCTGTTGAGCCATTAACTAAAAGGTTAGGAAATTTAGCCGGTAAAACTGTTGGTTCCATCATAGTATCATCAAAGTTAGGTGCCCAAACAACCGTATCTTTTTCAATATCTTTTAAAAGTTCATTACTAATTTTAGAAAGTCTAGCCTCAGTGTAACGCATAGCAGCAGCACTATCCCCGTCCATACTACCATTGTTACCTTGCATCTCTATATAAGGTGTGTTTTGTTTCCACCATTGACTCATTCGCACCATGGCATCATATATAGAAGAGTCACCGTGAGGATGAAAATTACCCATAATACTACCAACCGTTTTCGCACTTTTTCTAGTTGGTTTATCATAAGTATTTCTATCATTATACATACCATATAAAATTCTTCGTTGAACTGGTTTTAATCCATCACGTACATCAGGAATGGCTCTATCTTGAATAATGGCTTTAGCATATCGTTGAAATCTATCCTCCATGATGTCTTCCAGCGTTTTATCATATATTCTTTTAATTAGTTCATTATCCATCTTTTATCACTTCCCTATCACGTAATTATCTTCAAGTGAAAATTCTATATTTTCTTCAATCCACTCTTTTCTTGGTTCTACTTTATCTCCCATCAAAACACTAACTCTTTTTTCAGCAAGAAGGGCATCCGTTATTGTTACTTTAATTAAACTTCTTGTATCAGGGTTCATAGTTGTTTCCCATAATTGATCGGCATTCATTTCACCTAATCCTTTGTATCTTTGAATATTAGAGGCTTTAGCCTTTTCTTTATTTATAATTTCATCTTTTTCCGTATCATCCCAAGCATAAAAGGTTTTCTTATTAAAATCTATCTTATATAAAGGAGGTAATGCAATATAAAGTCTACCTGTTTCAATAAGACCGCGCATATAACGATAGAAAAACGTTAAAAGAAGTATTTGAATATGAGCCCCATCATCATCAGCATCGGTCATGATAATAATTTTATCATAGTTAGAGTCTTCTGGTTCAAAATCAGATCCAACTCCGGCTCCTATAGTATGAATGATTGTATTTATTTCTTCATTTTTAAATAATTCTTCCATTCTTGTTTTTTCAGTATTTAAAACCTTACCTCTTAAAGGCAAAATGGCTTGGAAAGTTCTATCACGCCCACTTTTAGCACTACCACCTGCTGAATCTCCCTCAACTAAATAAAGTTCATTTTTCTTTGGATTTTTAG
>CANRGW010000018.1 GCA_947630205.1 uncultured Bacilli bacterium | reverse complement strand
ACTATCATAATCAAAATCAAAACCACTATCGGCTTTAACAGGAAAACTAATAACAAATAATATGCCAACAATTACCAAAAGAATAATTGGAAAATAATCTTTTATCTTTTTCATAATTTATCACCTAATTCAACTTTTCATGATTAATCATAACATAATTAACCCGATTAGTAATAATATTTCCACAATATTTACATTTTGTTATATCTTCAAGATCTAATTTTTTACCACAATTAGAACAATATTTTATTTCTTTCATTAATTCTCTTTTAAATAACAATTTATATATCTGTTCTTTATTTTCTTTTTTTACTTCTAAAATTACTTCAACATTTAAATTATTATTTTCTTTTAAAATATTAGTTATATTAATATTCATAAATATTACATCTTCTTTATTAGTTAAACATAATTGATTTTTATAAGTATTAAAAACTATTTCTCTTTCTAAAAAAAGAACTGTTGAAAAATCAATAATTAAACTTTTCAACAGTTTCAATTTTTTTAACTTAAAACTATGAACTAATTATTAAAACTTTTTAAATATTAATAATTATAGTTAATTCAGTAATTAATCCCTTACCTAAGAATTAACTTCATAATTTTAAGAAAATCACCTCCTGTATAGTCTTTTAGAAGACTTTTTCTTTTATCATGGACTCTTCTTTATTATACATTTTTCTTCTTTATTTGACAATTTAATCATTTACTTTTTTTCTAGTTTACATTTGTAATTGACAGTTAATCTTTTTCATCTTGTAAACCAATAACGCGATCAATAGGAAGAGAAAAAGTAAGACCATGGGCTTCAGTTTTAATTCCCGCTTCTTTCGTAATACTTTCCATGACTTTTCGTGCAATCTTTTTATCAACAATATTTAAAACAATATCTTTTTCAGGTTCAATTGCTAAATCCATGAAAACGGTTCTACTACTTCCAAGACTTCTTCCCTCAATTAAAGTTCCTCCTGTTGCTCCAACTTTTTTAGCCGCTTGCATAACCGTATCACGGTATCCTTCTTTAACAATTGTCATGATTAATTCATAATCATTTTCTACTTTTTCCACTTTATCACTTCCTTTTGGTAATAAATCCTTTACATATTTATTAGAACTATTTAAAGAAATTGTCAAAGCAATTCCTCGTCCAGCCTCTTTTATTTTTAACTTTGTTTTTAATTCTTTAAGAAAATTTTCTTCTAAAGTATCCGGTATTAAAGAAAAATAAATACTTTTTCTCACATCGGCTAAACCTAAATAATCTAAAATAGCACTTGGAGCCGTTCCCAAACCATAAGTCATGGTATTAAAAGTTAACTTATATTTTTTAAATAAAGATTTTAATTTTTTTTCATCATTAAAAATGACCATTAATAACTTTATCATATATCACCTATATTCAATAATAGTATCATCTAAATTATGATTATCCATTACTTTCGCTTCAACAGTATAAATTAAACCAACTATTTCAATGATAATAACTGGAATAATACTTATCAAGGACATTACGCCAAAGGCTTCTTCTAAATAATCAGTGGTTGTACAAGTAGCAACTCCAATTAACAAAGGAAGTAAAAAACTAGAAGTCATATTACCAGCCACAACCCCTAAAGCATCAAATGCAATTGATAAAAAATTATTCGGAGTAAAGAATGCAAAAAGAATAGCCAAGAAATACATCGGAATTAAAAACATCATAACAGAATAGCCATTTAAAACTCTATATAAAGATAAAATAACCGAGAGAGCAACACCTATACAAAGACAAATTTCCAAAAATCTATCTTTTATACCTCCATTAGTTACATCATTTACATAATTAATTAAAACTTTTAAAGATGGTTCAATTTTAGATATAAAATAACCAAATATACCACCTATTAACATAATAATTAGATGATTAAAATTACCAAGATGCGTTCCTAACATATAACCTATTTTGAAAAATCCAACATCTCCTCCGGTTAAAAACATGGTAATACCTACTAAAACCATTAATAAACCCATTAAAATTTTTCTTAATTCTTTTTTATTTTTTCGCTTTTTATAATGATAAAATAAGAAAAACATAATAACAAGTGGTGATAAAGACATAAAAACTTGATAAAAATTCATCCATAATGTTTTTAAAAAATCTAATTTCTTTAAGATAGGATCTGAGTCATAAATAATATTAGGATGAAAAAATATTCCTAAAAGTAAAATCATTAAAATAGGACCAATAGAACAAATAGATAAAATTCCAAATTCCGAATTATCATTTTTTTTACTACGCATTCTAGAAGCAAATCCCCCACCAAAAGCCAAAAGAAAAGGTGCAGAAATAGCACCAGTTGTAACAGATGCCATATCAAAAGCAAAAGGAATTACTTCAAATTCTGATAACAATAAAAGTAAAAAAACTAATAAATAACCTGAGATTAAAATATATTTAAATTCGATTTTTTTTAATATTCGATAAATAGCCAACATTAAAAAAATACCAATTCCTAAAGAAACAAAAAATAGAAGAATAGGAGTTGGTATACCATTTGCTTCTCCTCCAACAGTTAAAAATTCTGGTTCTAACATTGTAATAAAAGTTCCTAAAAAAAGACAAACTACTAAAATTAATAATAAATTTTTCTTTTTAATTAAACTTCTACTAATCATATCGCCTATTATATTAAGAGAAATATCAGCACCACTAGTAAATAAAGTTAATCCAAAAATTACAAATAAAGAACTAGAGAGAAATCTAATAATTGTACTCCCATCTATCTTAAAAATAAAACTTAAAATTAGAACTAAAACGATAATAGGAGAAATTCCATAAATTACTTTTTTTAAATTTTCTTGAATACTCCTGTACATATTAACCTCTATTTAAAGAATAATTTATATAAACCATTTTTCTTTTCCACAATCGAATCGAATTTACTATCTCTTCTAATACTTTTATAAGCCGACTTTGTTATATCATTTATAGTACCAGGTTCAACTAAATAATTCTTTTTAGTAATAAAATCATCAATAAAAATAAATGGAACATTGCTAGAAAAAATTACTTGAACATTATTTCCTTTTTCCGTTTTAAGAGTTTTTGTCATTCCATATAAAGAAGATACAATTAAAGTATATTTACTACCATTTATATTATCATATATAGCCTTTAAACATTTATCAATACTAGCAAGTTTATTTTTTAAATCGGTAACATTTTCTATATCATCTATTTCATAGTTTATAATAATTAAATCATTATTAAATTGATCAACTATACTAACTAAAGACTCTGGACTATCTGCATAAGGTGCTATATCAACAAAAGTTAAAGTAGGTGTTGCTTCATTCTTTAAACCATTACAAAAGTAATTAATAATAGGAACTTTTGGTGAGTCACATAAAATAAGTCCCGTTGCTCCAATACTCTCTAAATTACTTACCATTGAATAAGTAGCACCTGTTGATGTATACATATAAGGAATTTCTAAATTACTAGTAACAGCAAATAATGAATAATAAGAATAATTATTTGCTTCTTCTCCATAATTAATACCCTTTAAAACATCTATAAAATTAGTTAAATCAATATTATCATAGTTATAGAAAAAGAAAGTATCATCTTTTGTAAGTTCAAAATTGGTATTAATCATAAATGGTTTAGTATCACGAGGAGCAACTTTTGTCCCATATAATACATCAAACTTTTGTGTAAATGATTGCCATTTCTCTCCTACTTTAGAAATAAACATCTTAAAGAAGAAATTTAAATCTACTTGTTTAGCATTATTATCAACTGATGCAAGTCCTAAAATAAAACCAATTGTTGCATATGAAGCAAGTTCCATATTTAAATGACTAAGTACTTCCGTTAAACTTTTATAATCGGCTATATTATTACTAGAAATAATACAATGTAAATATATTTTTTTATCATGGTTAGGATTTAATATTTTAAGTGTTTCTTTTAAATGATCAACTATTTTTAAACTTGTATCTACTAAACAAAAAATATGTAAATTACCTTTTTTAGTATCATTATCTTGTTTTAATTTTAAAAGAATTGGATTAGTAACAAGTGTTTTATTTAAAATATCTTTATCAATAATGGTATAGTTATAAAGTTCATTAATATCAAGACTAATATTACGATAACCATCATAGTAATTATTAACTTTTGACTCAATAGTTGAAAATAATTTTGTTTTGGTTAATTCATCAAAAGTTGGCATTAAAGTAGCATCATATATAGAATAAGACTCTTTCTTTTCTACTCCAAAACCATTAATTAAAAATAATACTGTTTTCTTATTCATCGTATCACCCTTTATTCTAATAATAATATTGTATCATAAATTTATTAAAAAAAATAGTCATTATACTATTTTTCTCGTTATTTTACTATTTCTTTAACAAATACCTTTTCTTTTAAAGCCTCTTTATATTCTAAATCTAAATTTATTGCTTCTTCAATAGACATATTAGTTGTTAAAAAATCATAATAAATTCTTAAAGCCAAATCATTTCCATCTTTTAAATAATTAGTTTTTAAGGCTTCATAAAATTTTATTTTTAATTGATTTCTAATCATTGCTGGCTTGAAAGATAAAAATTTTACTAATCCTAAATTAAGAAAATAATCTATTGTTTCACATAAAATCATGTTATTATTAAGCACTACATCATTAAAATCATCACAATTAGGATAGTTATTATAATATGCTATTTTATATGGTAAAGGCGTTTCTATAATAGATAATGGACATCGAAGTAAGGCTTTTATAAATTTGGGCTTTTCTTTATCCGAAATACTTTTAAATATTCCTAAATCTAAATTAGGTATTTTCTTTAATAAAAGTAAAACAAAGGTTGCTAATTTACTAGCATAATATTCATCACGATTACCATAATAAAGTTCCATATCTTTAAACTTATCATTTCGTAAGCATTCTTTTTCCAATACTTCTTTAAGTACATTTTCTATTTCTTCTTGCTTCGAAGAATTAAAAAGTTCTTTTAAATATTCTTCTATAATTTTAACATTTTTATAAGGATTATCTTTATTTTCTTTATAAGATACTTGACTCTTTAAATCTTTCGTATCTCTTTTATAAAAAGTAACATCAGGATAAAAATGTTTTAAAATATATGGTAAAAAATTAGTTAAATTAATTTTATATAAAGAACAAAACTCTTCAAAAATAGTATGACCTTTTTTTAAGAAAAAAAGAATTAATTTTGATGGATAATAATAATCCCTTTCCTCTTCTCTTAATATTTTTTGTATTAAAGTATTTATAAGGATCATTCTTGGACTATCTTTATATTGATAATCAAAAAAAGTATCAGTATATAATATTTCTAAAAATTGAAAATTGTCTTCAATATTAGAATTCTCTATAAGAGATGCAAATTCTTGAAATTGAAAATTAGGAATTAAAGATAAAAATTTTCCTAAAACAAACATCTTTTTATCCATACATTTATTAATAAAATCTTGAAATAGTTCTTGATAATCAACATAATGATTTTCGGCTAAAATCAAAACATAAGATAAATACTTTTCAAAGTATTTAGAGTTTAAATTATTTAAAGATAAATCAATCGTTCTTTTTATTACTTCCGAAAGATTAAAATTCTTTTTTATTAAAAGTGCATAAAATACTTTAGAATTAAAATCACTTCTTTCAATCATTTTAAAAAATAAGTTTACTTCTGATAACATATACCCTCCTAAATATTATTTATTATAACTATAAAAAATTTTTTTGCAAGGAAAAAAGAGAAAATTTAAGATTAATTATTTTTATTATTTTTATTTTGATAAAAAACGGCTGGCATTATTTTTAAATCATTATATTTGGTGTTAATATCATCTACAACTTCTTGAATTTTATCATCATTAGGATTTAATTCAGTAAATAAAGATATTTGATTATTTTTATGATTAACTAAATCTGTTACTCGAACTCCAATATTTCTAATTAAATTATTTCCAATAGTAATATCATAAATATCTAAAACATTTTGATAAAGTTCCATAGTATTATTCGTTTCATTAACAATTTTCTTTTGATGTGAATAATCTTTAAAATAATTAGTTTTAACTGTAATAGCAATAGTTTTAGCAAATAAACCTTTTTTTCTTAATTCAGTTCCTATTTTTTGACACATTATTAAAAGTTTCTTTTGTAAAAATTCTTGACTATCGGTATCAAATTCTAAAGTCTCTGAAAAACTAATTGATTTATTTTTTCCGTGTTTACTAATAACTTTTGTATCATCTATACCATTAGCATATTCAATCATATAGGTACTACGGTTTTTAAAATATTTTCTTAAAACATTTTCAGGAGTTTTGGCTAAATCACCAATTGTTTGAATATTTAATTTTCTAAGCATAGCACTACTACTTTTACCAATAAAAAGTAAATCTTCAATAGGTAAAGGCCAAAGTTTAGTTTCTATTTCATTAGAAAATAAGGTATGAACTTTATCTGGCTTAGAAAAATCAGAAGCCATCTTCGCACATAATTTATTATTAGCAATTCCAATATTAACCGTATAACCAAACTTATTTTTAATTTCATCTTTTATTTTATAAGCAAGTTCTAAAATATCATCATATAAAAAAGACGTATTAGATAAATCTAAAAAACATTCATCAACGGAAAATCTTTCTACATCAGGTGTAAAGGTTAAAAAATACTCATAAAGTTTATTAGACATTTCTTTATAATATTTATGATTAGGGGGAAATATTTTTAAATTTTTACATTTACGTCTAGCACTATATAAAGTTTCGGCTGTTTTAATACCATATTTTTTGGCTATTTCACTTTTAGCAAGAACAATACCATGACGTTTTGCTTCATCTCCTGCTATAACACTAGGAATAAGTCTTATATCTTCTTTATAACCATTTTGCAATAATAAAACGGCTGTCCAAGAAAGAAAAGCATTATTGACGTCAATATGAAAAATTATATTCATAAGCCACACATATAATTATTATAACTTTAACGATTTAAAAAATAAACACTAAAATTTAAAATACTTGCAAATAATAACCAAAATAAATAAGGTATTTGCAAATAAGCGGCTTTTCTGGAAATACCATTAAAACAAATTATCATAAAAATAACAACTATATCTAAAAAAATAATAAAGATAAAAGCAAAAAGTCGGGCTTCTAAATTAAAGAAAATAATGGGCCATAAGAAATTTAAAAATAAATTTAAGGCATAAATCAATAAACAAGTATCGCGATGACTAGAAAAAGAACGATAAATTAAATAACTAGATATTCCCATTAATAAATAAAGAATAGTCCAGACAATTCCAAAAAGATAACTAGGAGGTGCAAAACTTGGTTTATTTAAAGTTGTACTATAAATGGCTATTCCCTCTTTTGTTAATAAAAAACTTAAAAGGCCAACACTTAAAGGAATTAAAAGAGAAAGTATTAAGATTTTTTTATCATTACCAATATTAAATTTCATTATCTCACCACTTAATACTATGAAAACTCTTAAAAAAAAGACCGACTATATAACTCTTGTATTAATAAAATTATATAATCGATCACATATATCATCAAAATTTAAATCATTTGCTATTTCTAAATACTTAAATGGATTAAATTCACCTTGATTTAATACTTTCTTTTGCATTTCATATGAAGTTTCAACATAAAGTTTAGCTATTTTATAACCTTTCTCAGAAACTAAATAATTAAATATTTCAATATCACTTTCCAAAAAAATAACATTAAATGGTACATCCTTTAATAAACCATCTTTTATAATATTAGCAATTTCTAATTCTTGATAAAAGTTTGTAATTTCCCCTAAATATTTAGAAATAATTTTTTTTACTTCAAGTAAAATAAGTTCAACTTTTAAAGGATTTAAATTACCACATAATAAAGATAAAGCCATAAAAAATAATTGTTCTAGTTGAGGACTTTCTTTCTTTAAATAATAACTATCTCCACTTATACTTAAATATGGTAAAACAATATCATCACGATACTTAAAAAAATTATCATAATCTAAATTATCAATAAATTCAATTTTATCAAAAGTTAAAAAAGGTTTATATTCTTCTTTTATAATATTAAATATCTCTTTTAAACTTAGATTTGTCATATAACCATATCCTCTACTATATTAAGTATAACTTATCTAGTTTAAAATTAAAAGTAATTAGACACTTTATTGTAAATAAATAATAAAAAAAGAAAAACTTTTATTTTTCCTTTTTTAAAGCATGACCTAATTCTTTATCTGGTTCTGGTAGTTTTTCTAATTTAGCAATCATATCTTTCATAACTTCAATCGTTTTGTCTCGAACATCTTCGGCTGCTTCTTTTAAAACGGGGGTTCCTTTTTCAATGGCTAAATCAACTAAATCTTGACATTTTTTCTTTATATCATCTGATTTCTTTTTAGCAATTTTTAAAACTTTTTCTTTATCTAAATCATTTAAATCTTTTCTTATTTCATTTATTTTATCTTCTACCATTTGTGAAACATCCGAAATACTTAATTCTTTTGCACTTGATACTAAATCAAGCATCTTATTTTTTAATTCTTTTCTTGTTTCACTTCCCTTTTTAGGTGCAAATAAAATTCCTAGACTGGCTCCAATTGCTGCTCCTAATACTAAATTACCAAAACATTTTTTCTTTGACATCTTAAAATTCCTCCTCTTCTTCTACTTTTTTCTTTCTTTTAGATGCTATATTTGTAATTAAACCAACAATTGTTTCAACTATTTTATCATTTACCATAGAAATACCTGTTGTAACTTTGGAAACTACCGAAAATACTTGATTAACTGTTTTCATTTTATCATTTACATCATCCAAAAGCAAATTAACTCTACTAATTGTATAATTTAGTCTTATACATAATATTATTAAAGCAATAAGCAAAATTATACCAAAAATCGTAAGCAAAATTAACAAAAAATCCACCTTTTAATCCTCCTTATCATACATTGACTCGATCAAATCAAATAAATTATCTTCTAATTTATCTTCATTTGGTTCTTCATCTTTTGGAACTTTTCCATCATTTATTTCCTTAGAAATATCTTTATAATCTGTATTATAAGCAAGTCCTAAATCATTAAAATATTCATCGGCTTCTCCTAAAGTTACTTTATCAATTGCTGGTTTATTTTCTTTTTGCATTTTCTCTTTTACTTTTTTGATATCCTTAGGAGACTCTTCGGGCATTTCTTCTTTCTCATCTTTTTCGGAAGAACTAGGGAATAACTGGGTTTCTAAATCGCCAAAGGCTTTATTCCGAACACTATCTAAATCCATCCGTTCACTTCTACTATAAATTCTTATTTCTTTTCTTTCTTTAACTTCTTCTTTTTTATAATTTTTATCTAATATTCCATAAATTGGAGAAATAATTGGCGATGGAGTAAAGACTTTTTTTACTTCTCTTTCTTGTCTACTTGTATATTCATAAACTGGTTTTTCATATTTTAAAGAAGTATTTTCAGGCATTCTTGTTTCTTTTACTTCTGGAGCCTTTGGCGTTTTTACTTCAACTTCTTCCTTTTTAGGAATATCTAAAATAAAATCTTCATCATCAAATATTAAATCATTTATCTTAGATGGTTCTTTTTTAGGAGGCTCTTTCTTTGGAGGCTCTTTTTTTATTTCAAAGAAGTCATCATCTATTTCATCATTATCTAAAGGAACCGGTTCTTCTTTGATTTCAACCTCTGTTACCTCTTTATCTTTTCTTCTTTTAGGAATTTCAACTCTTCGAGCAATTTCTTCTTTTTCCTTTTTAGGAGGTCTTGTATCTTCTATTTCTTCGTCTTCTTCTTCCTCTTCTTCAAAAAAAATGTTTTTAAGTTTATCTACAAATCCCATTTTTTCACCTTCCTAATTGTCATCTTTTTCTGGATTTATTATATCATTATCCTGGACATTATCTTTATTAGCATCATAATTATCAAATTCTTCTACATACTCTAAGAAATTATCTGTATCTTTTTTCGAAGTAAAAATATCAAATTCTTCAGATTTAGTTGCTAACTTTTTATTACTAAGTCGATAACTAATTGCACTATCGTTATAATCAATTGTTGATAAAATATAACATATATCTAAAAAAGAATTATACAAATCATCTTCTTCAACATACGCTTCAATTTTAGAAAAATTATACATTACTTCTAAAAAGTATTTATCTTTTAACTTAGTTATATCAATATAACCAAAATTACCATTATATTCTAAATTCTTAGAATAAAAGATATCCGAGTCTATTTCATGCTCAACTTTGGTCTTATAATAATAAGCAATTGTATCAATATATAAATAATAAAAAACATTACTATCTTTAACTTCTAAATTATAATCATGTTGCTCAGAAATTTGGGCTCCACGAGGTAAATAAAATTTATACCCTTCAAACGATACATTAAACAAATTAGTATCTTTATATAAAACAGTATTTATAATACTATCAAAACTTTCTTCTTCTACTTTATTGATACTACAACCACAAAATAAAAGAAGTATAAGAGGGAGATATATATATTTTTTCATATTTCACCTACTCTATTTTTATTATAACAAATTTTTTTCTAAATACATAGTCCTTTTTTTATTTTTCTGTTTTTACAACCTCTATTTTATATATTGGTTTGTTAAGTTTTGTAAATTTTTCTTCATATTCCGTTTTTATATTATCTAAATCATTTAAAGTTTCTAAATCAAAAGTTATATCTAAAATGTAATAACCATAATTATTTAAAGTTTTAATACTATAGGAAAATAAATCTTTATTGTCGGTTTTCATTACAATATGGGCTTTATTTTTAAATATTAAAGCATATTTATCTAAAAATCTAGAACTTGTTAGTCTTCTCTTTTCATGTCTTGCTTTTGGCCAAGGATCAGAAAAATTTAAATAAATTGTTGTAATTTCTTTAGCAAAAACTTCTGAAATATTTAAAGCATCAAGTCTTAACATCTTTAAATTTTTTAAATTGGCCGGAACTTTCTTTAAGGCTAAGGCTAAAATACTATCAGATTTTTCTATTCCAATAAAATTAATATCAGGATACCTTAAAGCCTTTTCAATAATAAATTTTCCTTTTCCCATTCCTATTTCTATTTCAATAGGATTATGATTTTTAAAAACTTCTTGCCATTTACCTTTATAATCCATAGGATTTTCTATATAATAACTTGAAGTATTAATTATTTCCTTCTTATTTTTAACATTTCTTTGTCGCATAAATCTCCTTTGTTTAACTTATTATACACTAAAAACATTATTTTAAAAAGTACATATAATAAAATAAAGGAGGAATTTATGAATAATCAAATGCCTTATTTTGGAAATATAAATCCAAACCAAAATATGAACCCTAATTTTAATATGAATAATTATAATGAAAACATTTATGAAAGACTAAATAATAAAATAAATAGAATTGAAAGACAAATTAAAATGTTAGAAAATAGATTAAATCGCCTTGAAGGAGGCAATCCTACTTTTTTAAAAAATAATCCTGATGATAATGACAATATGTATATGCTTTAATAATAAATAATCATAGCCGAGAAACAAAAGATTTGTTCTTCTCCAAAGACCGAAACACTAGTTGAAAATTTAATATCTATTACTTCAATATCATTATCTTTTAAAAAATCATTAATACTTTTTTCTAAATCGCTTTCGTGTTCTTCATCAAATATTTTTACTTTCATAATATCACGAATTAATTATAAGAAAAAAATTTAAAAAAAATGTCAAAAAAAGACATGAACTTAGTTTTTATAGAGAAACTAGTTCATATCCAATGACATTTTTTAATTTTTAATATTTTGTAACCCGATTAGAGAACCATACTCCATATGGTGGAAAATTAACAACAGAAGTTGGGTCAACATTTCTTGCTTCATATTCAGAAAAGTAAATGTAATCTTTCATATATAAACCTCTAGCAACAGCAAAATGTAAATGACCTCCCGTTGTACATTTATCATACCACCAAGTATCAGGTGTTCCGCCCATCGTTGCTATTATTGTATTTTGGTCAACATAATCCCCAACATTTATTCGGATATTTTTTGTATGGAAGTAAGCCGTTGTATAATAAGTTCCCGCGATATTATGATGAATAAATATCATGTTACCACCACAACTTTGTTCCCATAAAATTGCTCCAACCGTTCCTGGGGCTGCTGCATAAACATCTGTTCCACCACCAGCAATATCAATACCATTATGATTGCCACAATAATAAGAACCATTATTTCTTGTATAGCAACGCCAACCATAATTACTTGTAATTCTTCCACTTGTAAGTGGTCTTACAAAACCACCAGAATATGGTACTTTACTAGTACATTGACTAATTTCCTCATTATCTTTACAACCTAAATCTTCATACATTTTAATATTTTTTTCAGCCGCGGCTATTTCTTCATCTGTTGATAAAGATACATCGGTCATTTTATTAAGTTCATCTCCAAGGGATGCTAAACTTACTTCTAATTCTTTTTGTTGTTTATCCAAATTAGTTATCTCTGTTTTTAATTCTCCTTGTTTCTTTTCATTTTGTTTAATTGTTTCATTATATTCCGCAATTAATTTATCATTATAAGCAACTAATTGCCCACTTATCGCACTTCGATAAATAAAATCTGTTATATCTTTAGCCCCAAATATATATTCTAAATAAGAACTTTCACCATTAGCAATTTGTAAAAAATGCATAACTTCTTTAATCTCTAATTCCCGTTGTTTGCCCTCTTCATTTAACTTTTCAATTTCATCACCAAGTTTCTTTATCGTTTTTTCACTATCAGAAATTTTATTAGTTACACTTTCAATTTTTTTACTAACCGAACTAATTTCATTCTCAGTTAAGGCTTTTTCATGTTCTTGATTAGCCTTTTTTTCTTTTAATGCTTGTAATTCATTTCGAAAATCATTTAAAGTTTTAGCCTCAATTCGAAGGGGTAAAACCATAAAGGATATCAAAAAAACACATAATAAAAATTTTTTTCTTTTCATATCATCAGCCCTTTATTATATATATAGATAATATAACACAAAATTTAAATTAATGCAAAAGTAATTTACAATCCTTCGCTTCTTAAAAAAAAATTATTTGGCTTTTGAATTTTTCTTATGATACATGACATTTAAAGTTACCTTTTAAATCAAGATAGTCTATAGATGAAATTTAGAATAGAAGAACATAGTTATTTTTTAAAAAAAATTTTCTTAAATAAAATATAATTAAAACAAAAACTTTCTTTTACCTAAATTTTTAAAAACTACTAATTATTAAACTTTTATCTTTAACGAAAAAAAGCAAGTATTTCTACTTGACTTTTTATACTAATTTATTTTTATTATTTATCAATTTTGCTAACTGAACCAGCACCTACAGTTCTTCCACCTTCACGGATAGAGAATTTAGTTCCTTGTTCAAGAGCAATTGGGTGAATTAATTCAACTGTAATTGTTACATTATCACCTGGCATAACCATTTCTGTTCCTTGAGGTAACTCAATAACACCAGTTACATCAGTAGTACGGAAATAGAATTGAGGACGATAGTTTGCAAAGAATGGAGTATGACGTCCACCTTCTTCTTTAGATAGAACATAAACTTCTGCTTCAAATTTAGTATGAGGTGTAACTGTTCCTGGTTTAGCAAGAACTTGTCCACGTTCAAC
This sequence comes from uncultured Bacilli bacterium, assembly GCA_947630205.1. Taxonomy (GTDB): domain Bacteria; phylum Bacillota_I; class Bacilli_A; order RF39; family UBA660; genus RUG591. Next base: position 177 of record CANRGW010000018.1, on the reverse strand, counting down.
ATCTTCACGAGCAATACCACGAAGTAATACTCCAGCATTATCTCCTGCTTCAGCAAAGTCTAATTGTTTTCTAAACATTTCAATTCCTGTAACAACAGTTTTTTGAGTAGGTTTAATACCAACAATTTCAACTTCATCATTTAATTTTAAACGTCCACGTTCAACACGTCCTGTAAC
>CANRGW010000017.1 GCA_947630205.1 uncultured Bacilli bacterium | reverse complement strand
GTTGGTGAAGAAAAAGAACTAGAGGATGATGTTGTAAATGCTGATGGTGAAAAAATTGTTGGATGGTATTCAGAAGATAGTAGTATTGCAACTATTAGCGATAGTGGTAATTTAACAGCAAAAGTTTTAGGTATGCAAGAGGGTACAACAACCGTTGTTGTAAGTTATCGTGCAAATGGTAATGTTTACAGTAATCGTTGTGAAATAACCGTAACATCTAAAACAGTAAGTTTAGAGAGTATTGAATTTGTTCAAGATAGTATTAGTGTTAAACAAGGTGGAGATGTTTTACTACAAGTTAAAACTTCACCAGCTGATGCTAAAGTTGATGATATTAAATATAAAAGTGATAATCCAAGTATAGCAACTGTAAATGAAAGTGGAAGAGTTACAGGAGTTGGAGTTGGTACAACAACCGTTCAAGTTTCTGCTCTTGATGGAAGTTTTACAGATACTATAACAATTAAAGTAGTTGAAAATGGACCTACTAAGATAGATCCAACAAGTTTACAAATTAGAGGATTATCAAATGGTTTAAAAGTTAAAGGAACAGCCCAAATTGATTTTACTGTTTTACCAGAAAATTCAACTAATAAGACAGTGACTTGGACTAGTACTAATAATAATATAGCAACCGTTAATAGTGATGGTGTAGTAACAGGAGTTGCTCCTGGAACTTGTACAATTGTTGGTTCAACAAGTAATAATGTTTCAAGTCGTTTAGAAGTAACCGTCGAGTCTGATGTTGTAGCCGTTGAGTCTATAACAATTACAAGTGCTACTTCACTTGCTATGAATGTAAACGGAACTAAGTTAATAACTTATAAAATTTCTCCAGATAATGCTACTAATAAAAAAGTATACTTTACAACAAGTGATAGTAGTGTTGCCTTTGCTAATTCATTTGGTATAATTGCTGCTAAGAAAGCCGGTACGGCAACTATAACAATTACTACTGAGGATGGTAATAAATCTGCTTTTGTTACAGTTACAGTTACAGATAATAAGAAGACTAGTTCAACTGTTAATAATTATGATGATGATTATTATGATAATTTAGGAGCAGGTTCATCATCTTCTGCTACATATCTTAGTAATGATACAAGTAGTAATAGCAGTGTATCTTGTAATTCTTCTTTAATGACTTATATAACTCATAATGGAGAAAATAAAGGTGCTGTAATTTCTTCAATTGGTTTCAATAATGCTAAAGCATTTACCAATATGACATTGACTCCTACTATTACTTTTAAAGAAGTTACCGATTGTTTAGATACAAATAGAATTTATTATAGAGTATATTATGGTACTACTGATACTAATATTTCAACAGTTATCAATGGCGGAAGTGGTAAAGTAAAAACTGGTTCTACTGTTCAATTAAGAAATGGTAATGGATATTATAAAATTGAAGTTCAAGGTGTTAAGAAAAATAGTAATACTTCAATTAAGAAAACATACTATGCTATTGTAAATAACTCTACAAATGATAAAGTAAAACCTATAATTAGTAGTATATCATTTAATAAACTATCTTCAACCAAGATAAATATTAATACTAAAGTAAATGAAACAGGTTCCGGAATTAAAAATATAAAATATTGTTTAACATCTCTTTCAAGTTGTACACCAAATTCAACTTTTAAAAGTTATACAACTTATCCAAAATCAAGTATTTATAGTGTTTCTGCTGATATATCAAATATTTCTTTACCAGCATATAAGAATATTTGTATGAATGCAACTGATGCTAATGATAATACTTCAATCACAACTTGTAAAAAGATTAAATAGTAATTAGGCTGTAATATATTATTGCAGCTTTTTTTGTGAAATTTTTGTGAATATACTTGCATATATTTAATAAGTATCATATAATTTATGCATGTTGTTAAACAAATAAGAAAGAGGAAATGTATGCTTAGATTAATAAATATCAAAAAAGACTATAACTTAAATGAAAAAGATAAAGTTCATGCTTTAAATGGTGTAAGTGTTGACTTCCGTGAGTCTGAATTTGTTTCGATTTTAGGACCTTCGGGATGTGGCAAAACAACGCTTCTTAATATTATTGGTGGTCTTGATGATTATACAGATGGTGATTTAATTATTAATAATAAATCAACTAAAAAGTTTAAAGATAGTGAATGGGATAGTTATCGTAATCATCAAATTGGTTTTGTATTTCAAAGTTATAATTTGATTAGTCATCAAAGCGTTTTATCTAATGTCGAATTAGCTTTAACTTTATCTGGAGTTTCTAAAAAAGAAAGAAGAAAAAGAGCAATTCAAGCGTTAGAAGATGTTGGTTTAAAAGATCAAATTAATAAACGACCTAATCAACTTTCTGGTGGACAAATGCAAAGAGTTGCTATTGCTCGTGCTCTTGTTAATAATCCTGATATCATTTTAGCCGATGAACCAACCGGTGCTCTTGACTCTAAAACAAGTGTGCAAATAATGAATATCTTAAAAAATATTTCTAAAGATAAGTTAATAATTATGGTAACTCATAATGAAGAACTTGCTAATACTTATTCAACAAGAGTTATAAAATTATTAGATGGTAATATTATAGATGACTCTAATCCTTATGAATATGAAAAGACTAATGAAGAGTTAAATAACAAGAAAATTTCTATGAACTTTTTAACGGCTTTATCTCTTAGTTTTAATAATTTGTTAACTAAAAAAGGAAGGACTATTTTAACTAGTTTTGCAGGTTCAATCGGAATAATTGGAATAGCCTTAATTTTATCTTTGTCAAGTGGTGTTAATAATTATATAAATAGGGTTGAAAAAGATGCTTTATCAAGTTATCCGTTAGTTGTTGAAAAGAATACAATGGATATGACTGAACTTATGACATCATTTATGGGCTTATCAACGGATGAAGAAAATCATGAAGAGAATAAAGTTTATTCTAATGATATTTTAGTTGATATGTTAAGTACAATGACTAAAGGTATTAAAACAAATAATTTACAAGAATTTAAAAATTATATTGATAAAGAAGAAAAATTTAAAGATTTAACTTTAAGCATTCAATATAAATATAATGTAAATTTAAATATTTATAAAGAAGAAGAAAATGATAAGATAATAAAAATAAATCCAACGGAAATATTTAATAATTTCTTAGGTGGAATGGATGCTAATCAAATGGCAGCAATGTCTGCATCTAGTTATCAAGTCTTTAGTGAGATGCTTGATAATCAAAGTTTACTTGAAAGTCAATATGACTTATTAGCCGGTTCTTGGCCTCAAAATGAAAATGAACTTGTTCTAATAGTAAATGAAAATAATGAAATAAGTGATTATATTTTATATGCTTTAGGAATTAAAGATCAAGATGAATTAGCAGATATTTATAATAAGATAATGACGGGGAAAGAAGTTGAAAGTAAACCAAGTAGTTATACTTATGAAGATTTATTAAATACGGAATATAAATTAGTACTTTCAACTGATTTATATGAAAAAACAGGAAATATTTGGTTACCAAAACAAACAGAAGCCAGTTTAAAAGAGACTGTAAAAAATGGTATCCCTTTAAAAATTGTTGGTATTATTCGTGGTAATGAAGAGTCAACTGGTTCAGCAATTAATGGAAGTGTTGGCTATAAATCAAGTTTAATTACTAAAATGGTAAATATGATTAACGAAAGTGAAATTGTTAAAGAACAAAAAGCAAAACCAGATATCAATGTTTTTACTGGTCAACCTTTTGATGCTATGAGTACTTATGAGAAAAACTTAGAAACATTAAATGTCTATGATTTTAATTCTCCTAGCAGTGTATCATTTTATGCTAAAGATTTTGATAGTAAAGAAGAAATAATTGATATAATTGATGATTATAATAAAAAACAATCTGAAAATAATAAAGAAGAAAATGTTATTAGATATACTGATATTGTTGGTACAATGATTGGAAGTGTTTCATCTATTGTAAATACGATAAGTTATGTTTTAATTGCTTTTGTAACAATATCATTGATTGTATCTAGTATTATGATTGGTATTATTACTTATATTTCTGTTATTGAAAGAACAAAAGAAATTGGTATTTTAAGAGCAATAGGAGCCTCAAAAAGAGATATATCAAGAGTTTTCAATGCTGAAACAGTCATTATTGGCTTTACATCAGGCTTGATGGGAATTCTTGTAACTATTCTTTTAAATATTCCTATTAATATTATTATTAAGAATATAACCGGTATAAGTGGTATAGCTAGTTTACCAGTATTTGGTGCTATTATCTTAATTATAATTAGTATAATTTTAACGCTTATTGCTGGACTTATCCCATCTCGAGTTGCTAGTCGTAAAGACCCTGTTGAAGCATTAAGAGTTGAATAAAAGAAACTTGTTTTAAAAGACAAGTTTTTTTAATAAATTTAACTTGCATATAATTATTTTTTATTATAAAATTAAATTAGATAATAGGAGGAGTTATGAAAAATAATAATGATGATTTTGAAGTATCAAAATTAAAATTAGGTTTAGAACATAAAAAACATCAAGCCATAAAGATAATAATTGCTATTTTGATGTTAGGTATTGGAAGTTTTTTTGTTTATTACGGTTATACAAAATATGAAAAAAAAGAACCAGAACCTATTGAAGATAATTTAATTACAGAGGATACAATATTTTTATGTCCAAGAAATAATAATACAACAAGTGAATTAAATAATATGATTGTAAAAAAAGATGATAATAAACACGAAAGCGAAGTATGTGATGGAAAGTTTGTTGGTAAATATGTATGTAAAACTGAAAACTGCAACTTTAAAATGGAAGGACAATTTTGGAGTGCTTATGTTGATTATGAAAAAGGTATTGCAGCAATATATGATACAAATGAAGATAATTATTATGAACGGGCCTTTTTATATGATTTTAAAAACAATAAAAAATTAACAGATGAGATTGGCTTTTTAATGGAAATTTATAGTAATTCTGATAATTCTAAAACTTATTTTGATGTTTACAATTCTGATAGTGATGGGGTTATTGATAATTATGGTAATGTAATAATTGATTTTTCAAAATATGGTATAGGAATTGATATGGTTGCTCTAGAAAATGATTCGCGAAAATTATTAGTTAATACAGGAACTTTATTTGTAAGTTCTAATAATAAATTTGGTATTTTTAGTTTAGAAAAAGAAAAACTTATTTCAGAAGTAGAATTAAATAAAGTTGGATATTATAAATTTGAAGATAAATATATAGAAGAAAGTTTAAAATTTAAAAATTTTCCTGGAGAAATAGCCAATCTTAAATTAAAGCAACTTTATATTGAAAAAGATAATATAGGAGAGATTTTTGATTATGAAACGGGAGAAGTTGTTAAAAAATTAGATAAAACTTATGATTTTGTCTTTCCATTAAGTGAAAATTTACTTTTAATTATAGATAATAAAACTGTTGATATTATAGATAATAACTCTAAAAGTATTTTAAAAGAAAAAATAAGTTATCAAGGTGGTATTAATTTTCATTGGAACGAAGTTGAAAGGTCAGACTCTAATAAATTAGGATATGATTTTAATAATTTTAGAATAGTAATTGATGATAAAAAATACAATTTTAATATAGAAACTTCTACTTTAACAAAATTAGATAATTGATAAAACTATTGAATTTATATTTGATAGTTTTTTTCTTTGAAATTTATTAGGCATTTTCTTTAAAAGATGCTATAATAGTAATGTTTACAAGGAGGCGTCCATGTTTGAAAATTTACAAGATAGATTACAAAATGTTATTCATAAGGCAAGAGGTTATGGCAAAATTACTGAAGAAAATATAAGTGAAATGGTGAAAGAAGTTAGAATAGCCTTATTAGAAGCCGATGTTAATTATAAAGTTGTTAAAGAATTTACTAATAAAGTTCGTGAAAAAGCCCTTGGAGAAGAAGTTCAAAAGAGTTTAAAACCAGGGGAAGTATTTGTTAAAATTGTAAGTGATGAATTAACAGAACTTTTAGGTGGAGAAAGTAGTGATTTAAATTTACAAGGAAATCCTGCTGTTTTAATGCTTGTAGGTTTACAAGGAAGTGGTAAAACAACAACAATTGGAAAACTTGCAAATTTATTAAGAAAAAAATATCATAAAAAGCCAATGATGGTTGCCTGTGATGTATATCGACCAGCCGCCATTGACCAATTAAAACAATTAGGAAAGGAATTAGATATTTTTGTTTATGAAAATGGTTTAAATAATCCGGTTGAAACTAGTAAAAGTGCGATTTCTTATGCTAAAGAAAATGGTTATGATTATATTTTAATTGATACAGCCGGACGACTTCATATAGATAATGATTTGATGGAAGAACTTGTTAATATAAAAAATGCTGTTTCTCCTCAGGAAATTATGCTAGTAATTGATGCTATGATGGGACAAGATGCTATTAATGTTATAACAGGTTTCAATGATGCGATAGATTTAACGGGAGTTATTTTAACCAAACTTGATGGTGATACTAGAGGTGGAGTTGCTTTATCAGTAAGACATTTAACTAACGTTCCTATTAAATTTATGGGAACAAGTGAAAAAATGGATGGATTAGAATTATTTGACCCTAAAAGAATGTCTAGTCGAATTCTTGGTATGGGAGATATTGTTTCTTTAGTTGAAAAAGCAACTGAGGCTATTGATGAAAAAGAAGCCGAAAATTCTTTAAAGAAACTTCAAAAAGGTAAATATGATTTAGAAGATTTTTTAAGTCAAATGAAACAAATAAAAAAGATGGGACCTTTAGAAAATTTAATAAAATTAATTCCTGGGGCTAGTAAGATGGGACTTAATAAAGTTCAAATAGATCCTAAACAAATGGCTCATATTGAAGCAATCATCTTGTCAATGACTAAAGAAGAAAGAAAAAATCCTGTTATTATTAAAGCAAGTAGAAAAACAAGAATTGCCAAAGGTTCGGGAACAACTGTAACGGAAGTTAATAGATTATTAGAACAGTTTGAAAATTATAAAAAAATGATAAAAAGTGTTATGAATGGCAATATGAAATTACCTTTTTAAAAAAATAGCGCTTAAAAATTTAGACATTATTAAATGATGAAAAAAATTCGCGATTAATTAAAAAAATAAAAAACTTCAAATTTAAAAAAGAAAAAGGAAGTGGTTTTATGAATATTGAACTTAAAGATTTAGAGGTTTCTGTTCAAGAAAAAAAAGTTTTAGAAAAATTTAATTTAAAGATAAAAAAAGGAGAAGTTCATGCTATTATGGGACCTAATGGCGTTGGAAAATCAACTTTATCTAAAGTTATCATGGGCTATCCTGATTATATTGTAACCGGGGGAGATATTTTAGTTGATTGCAAATCAATTTTAAAAATGCCAATCGATGAACGTAGTAAATTAGGAATTTTTCTTGTTTATCAAAATCCAATTAGTATTGATGGTGTAACGGAACGCGAATTAATAAAAGCAAGTGTTGATGCAACAAATGAACCTAAAAAAACATTATATCAATTTGCTTCTGAATTAGAAAATAAAGCACTTGATTTACAAATGGATAAAAAAATGTTACATAGAAGTTTTAATGTTGGTTTTTCTGGTGGTGAAAAGAAAAAAAATGAAATACTTTGGGCTTTAATGTTAAAACCAAAATTTATTATTTTAGATGAATTAGATTCAGGCCTTGATGTTGATAGTTTGAAAATTGTAAGTGAAAATTTAAATAATTATTTAAAAGAGAATAAAGAAACAAGTGTTTTAATAATCACGCATTATACAAGAATACTTGATTATATTAATCCTGATTTTGTTCATGTTGTAAAGGATGGAAAAATTGTTAAAAGTGGAGATTTTAAATTAGCTAAATTAATTGAAAAAAATGGTTATAATCAGTCATTTGATATAAGTGAGGAAATATCTTGTGAATAAAATATATATAGATACTAGAGATTATGAATTAAAAATTTTAGAAAATGCAATTTATTTAATTGAAATAAATACTCCTGAAAGTTCTTTACAAATAAGTGCTTTAGAAAATGTTAAAGCAACAGTTCATTTACTTATTAAAGAAAGTAAAGTTGATATTGATATTAAACTACAAGCATCTAGTTCTTTAGAAATTAATTTACTTGCTAGCAATTCTAGTATCAATATTTCTTCAATACTTTTAAAAGATAGTAACTTAAAATGTGTAACGAGTATTATAAGTGAAAAAAATTCACTTAATAATTTAATGATAAATCATCAGGGTTCTAATAGTTGTTCATCTTTCTTAGCAAATGGTATAAATTTAGCAGCAAATAAATTTTTCTTTACTATAAATGGTTGTATTTCTAAAGATAGTAAAGGTGTTTACTTAGAAGAAAATAGTAAAATAATAAATATAAATAATGGAGAAAGTAAAATTATTCCTAATTTAATTGTTGATAATGAAGATGTTTCGGCTAATCATGCGGCTTTTATAGGAAAATTTCCTGATGATGTTATTTGGTATTTAAATTCTCGGGGAATAACTAAACAAGCAGTTTATAAATTTTTAACAATAGCAACTTTACTTAAAGGAATGAATTTAGATTTAGAAACAAAAGAAATGTTTCAAGAATTTATATTAAAAAATAATAAAAATTAGTATTGGAGGTGATTATTTTGCATAGAGAAGACTTTTTAATGTTTGAAAACAATCCAGATTTAATTTATCTTGATAATGGTGCAACAACTTTTAAACCAAAAGAAGTTGTTGATAAAATAGTAGATTATTATACGAAATATACGGCTAATGCTCATCGAGGAGATTATGATATAAGTCAAGAAGTTGATATGGAATATGAAAGTACAAGAGAAGTTGTAAAAGATTTTATTGGTGCTAAAAGTTCTAAAGAAATTATTTTTACAAAAGGTACAACGGAAAGTATGAATATTATTGTCTCATCTTTTATGAAAAATTATTTACAAAAAGGTGATGAAGTTTTAATAACAAAAGCAGAACATGCAAGTAATGTTTTACCTTGGTTTGAACTTGAAAAAGAAATAGGAATAGTTGTAAAATTTATTCCTTTAACGGATACTTATAAAGTAACTTTAGAAAATATTAAAAAAGTTGTAACTTCTAAAACAAAAGTTATTTCCTTAGCTGCTATTACAAATGTTATAGGAGATATACGACCAATTAAAGAAATTACTAAATATGCTCATGAAAATAATATTTTAGTAGTTGTTGATGGGGCTCAAAGTGTTCCTCACACTAAAACTGATGTAAAAGATACAGATATTGATTTTTTAGCTTTTTCGGCTCATAAGATGTTAGGTCCAACAGGAGTAGGAGTTTTATATGCTAAAGAAAAATATTTAGAAGTGATGAAACCTTTTACATATGGTGGGGGAATGAATAGTCGTTTTGAAAGTACGAAAGAATTAGAATATAAAGATATTCCTTTAAGACTTGAAGCCGGGACACAAAATATTGCTGGTGTTTTAGGATTAAAAGCTGCTATTTTATATTTAGAAAAAGTGGGAATGGATAATATTCATGAACACGAATTAATTCTTCGGGATTATTTAATTAAAAGATTACAAGAAATACCTAATATTACAGTTTATAATGTGGAAAGTGAAAGTGGAATAGTAATATTTAATATTGATGATATTTTTGCCGAAGATACTTCAAGATATTTAAATCATTATAAAATTTGCATTCGAGCTGGTAATCATTGTACAAAAATAATTAAAGATGAAATAAAAGTAAAAAATACTTGTCGAATTAGTTTATATTTTTATAATACTAAAGAAGAAATTGATAAATTGATAGAAGTTTTAAAAGATAATAAAAAAATATACGACATTATTTTATAAAAATTATATATTATTAAAGTTATAGTAAGAATTGAGGTAAAATATGGATAATAGTTTTAAAAGAGAATTAATTGTTGATAATGCTAGTAATCCTTTTCATAAAAAGAAAATAGAAGATGCAAGTTATATTAAGGCAAATACTCATAACGAGTCTTGTATTGATAATATCGATTTATTTGTTAAAGTTCAAGATAACATAGTCGTAGATGCTTATTTTGATGGAGAAGCCTGTGCTATTACTACTAGTGCTACTAGTATTATGATAAGAAATATCATTGGAAAAACTTTAGTTGAAGCAAGAAGTTTAATGAAAGAATATTTAAAAATGATAAATGAAGAAACTTATCAAGAAGAAAAATTAGGAGAACTTAATGTATATCAAGATATTGCTAAACAACCTAGTCGTAAAAAATGTGCTCTTCTTCCCGTAGAAACTCTTGAAAAAACTTTTAATATTTATGAAGAAACGAAAAAATAAAAAATGCATTTCAGTTTTTTTAATTGAAATGCTTTTTAATAATCATCTTCGTCATCGTCAGGTACTTGAAAATTCATGATGTTTATGGAGTCTTTTAAAAATAAAGGTAATAAAGTTTGAATAAGATTAGGATCAGTTACAGGAATAAGTTTTCCATCTTTTTTATTAGATACTAAAATTTTAAAGTTGCCGTTATTGGTATCTCCAAAACAAAAATATGTTTCTTTTTTATAATTTAATTTACTAACAACAGCATATTTTACATCATCATCTAAAGTAACAATATCTCTTTTATTTATACTCATTATTTTTTCCTTTCTTTTGATACTTCTTTTTGGTTTAAACTTTCTATATATTGTGCAAGTTTTTTAGCCCAATTAAGTTGTTCCTTTTCCTTAACTCCTTCTTTTTCTACTTTTAATACAGTATATGTTCTATCTAGCATTTTAATCCTCCTTTATCTTGAAATAAGTATATCAAAAAACAACAAAATATGCAATTTAATTTACATTTTCTAAAAGAAATAAAAACGTTATTCGATTTTAAGATTATATTTTTTAATTGTATTAAGTAGGTTGCTTAATCATAAAATTTATTGTATAATACTTATATCGTAGTGGAGGAGATTATGAATTTTCTAAAGAAAAATAAAATTACAATTGTTGCAATTATTTTATTTATAGGCTTAGTATTAGCTTTTCAAGAAATTAAAAATATTTTAGTTCCTGATGAAGGTAAAGCTGTTTATGGAGATAGATTAGATGGTATTGAAAATCATCCTTTAAGTGATAGTACTATGAAAGGTATTACTTCTAAATTAAAAGAGAATGAAAAAGTAGAAGAAGCAACGATTACTCTTCATGGAAAAATTATTAATATTATTATTACGGTTTTAGATGATGTAAGTGTTGAAGATGCTAAGGCTATAGCAAATAGTAGTATTCCCATGTTTGAAAATAAAGAATTAAGTTTTTATACTTTAAATGTTTTTGTTAAGAAGAACAACGAAGCTTTGAATAATTTTCCAATTGAGGGATATAAAGGAACGGAAACAGATGAATTAGTTTTTACTAAAGATAGAGATATAACTGTAACAAGTGAGGAACCAGCTAATGAAGAATAAGAAGAAATTAATTATTTTTGTTGCTATAGTAGCAATTGTCGTTTTTATTGCTTTATTTTTTATATATTATTATCGTGAGTCTAGTTTATTAACTTCTGATGATAAAAAGTGGATAAGTGAAAATGGAACAAAAGTAATAGATATAGAAGTTTTTAATGATGTAGCCGTTTATGGTATGAATGGTTCAGGTGTTGTTTTTGATTTTTTAGACTATGTGCAAAAAGAAACTAATTTACAATTTAATGAAATACCATATTTAAAAGAAGAAGGAACAAAGAATAATACTTATAAAATAGAAATTGTTGATGGTAGTAAAGAATTAACAAGTAATCAATTATTTCTTTTTGAAGATAATTATGTTGTAGTATCAAAAGATAGTAATATTAAAATAAATAGAGTAAGCGATTTTAATACATATACAATTGGGGTAATTGATAAAGAAGAGTCAACGATTAATTATTATTTAAAAAGTGCTAAAAGTGCTAAATTTAGTTCATATAAAGATATGGAAGCATTATTTAAAGCTTTAGATGAAAATGAAGTTAATATGATTATTGTACCTAATATTTTATCTTTAGAGCATACGATTAGTAATGATAATTATTATTTAAATTATTTCTTTACTGATATTACTAAAAAAGTTGTTTTAACTTTAGATACTAAAAATCAAGATTTAAATTCTATTTTAAATAAATATTTTGATAATTGGATTAAAGAATACTATGTTGATGATTATAATAAATTATTATTAGATTATTATGTAAATAAAAGAGAAATCAATGATAAAACTAAAACCGATTTACTTAGTAAAACTTATGTTTATGGCTATGTTGAAAATGAACCTTATGAAATAACAAGAGGTTCAAAAATTGCTGGGATTGCTGCTGAATATATTAATCGTTTAGTACGTCTTACCAATATTGATTTTACTTATCAAAAATATAATAGTCTTGATGAACTTAATAATGCTATAAATAATGGAGAAGTTGATATTTACTTTGATTATATTGATAATAAAAATAGTAAATATTTAAAAACTGTTTCCACTTTTATAGAAAATTATGTTGTTTTAGCTAAAGTTTCTGATGATTATGTTATTTCATCTCTTGAAGGATTAAAAGGTCAAAAAGTTTATATGCTTCAAAATAATAAATATTTAAGTGATTATATAAGAACTAGTAGTATGGCTAATGTTAATCTTTCTAAAAATGCTAAAGAGTTAGAAAAAACAGCATCTAAGAATGCTGGATTAATTGTTGTAGATAAAGAAGTTTATACTTATTATCGAAATTCTTTACTTGAAGATTATGAAGTAATATTTACCGATATTATGAGTAATGATTATTCATTTATGGTAAAAAGTGATAATAGTTCTTTCTATAGATTATTTAATTATGTTATTAATACTAATTCTTATTATAAATATCGAAATAGTGGATTTAACAATTTAAATTTATCAATTTTTGAAACTTCCAGTTTTGAAGAAATTTATTTATTAGTTCTTGCTATAATTTTAGTTCCAATTATAACCGTTATTATAATCTTTGTAATTATTAAAAATCGTCATACTTTAAAATTAGTTAAAAAAGAAGATAGAAAAAAATATACTGATATGCTAACTTCACTTAAAAATCGTAATTATTTGAATTTACAAATTGACTCATGGAATTTAAATAAAGTTTATCCACAAACAATTGTTGTAGTTGATTTAAATAATTTAAAAAATATAAATGATAATTATGGTCGTGAAAAAGGTGATAGTTTAATCGTTAAAGCGGCTAGTATTTTGGTTAATACACAACTAGAAAATACGGAAATAGTACGAAGTGATGGAACGGAATTTATTATTTATATGGTTGGTTATAGTGAAGAACAAATTGAAGTTTATTTGAAGAAGTTAAGAAAAGAATTAGCAGAACTTCCTTATGGTTATGGAGCCTCAGTTGGTTCTAGTATGATATTTGATAATATTAAAACAATAGATGATGCAATAAATGAAGCCATGATTGATTTGCAAAGTGATAAAGAAAGTTATCGTTAATGAAAAGATTTAAAACATATATAAAAAGAATATTTAAATTAATCAATTTAGATGAAATGCATATTTTACCAGGTCATTTGGCATTTAATATTGTATTAATGATAGTACCTATATTTTCTTTAATAGGTGTCTTAAGTTCTAATTTTGATTTAACACAGATATTATATTCTTTAGATAATCTTGTTCCTGATGCTGTTTTTAATATTATTAAATCAGCTTTACAAATAAAAAGTGGTAGTTTCAATTTGGCTTTATTTATCATTTTTACGCTTTGGATAACATCAGGTGGTTGTAGAGCAATGATGGACTCTAGTGATTTACTTTTTAAAGTAAAAGAAGAAAGTATTATAAAAAGATATTTGAAATCATTTATCATGGTTATAGTTTTATTTCTTTTAATTGGCTTTATTATCTTAGTACCAATTTTAGGTGATTTAATTATTGATTTGTTAGGTAATATATTTCAAGAAAATATTATGAAGGTAATTACTACAGGTTATCATTTAATAAAATATCCAATTACGATTATTCTTATGTTTTTCTTGATAAAAAGTTTGTATCTATTAGCATCAAGTATGAAAATAAAACCTAAATATATGAATAATGGTGCTGTATTTACAACAATTACATGGTTTATATTAACAAGAATTTATTCTTTTCATTTAAATAATTATAGTAATTATAATCTTTATTATGGAAGTTTAGCTAATATTTTAATTATCTTAGTTTGGGTTTATTTAATGGCTTATATTTTCATGATTGGGTTGGCTTTAAATGCTGATAATTATTTATTTGATATGAAGAAAAAGGAAGATGTTCAAGAAAAAGAAATTTAATATTTGTAAAAAATCATATTTTATGATATTATGTATGTAGATGAAGGAAACTTCATACAATAAAAA
>CANRGW010000016.1 GCA_947630205.1 uncultured Bacilli bacterium | reverse complement strand
TTCTAATTTGATTTGTTATAAGTTAACGAACTTTTTTGATTTGACAATATCAATGTCATTTATTACTTATCCATTTACTTTCTTATGTACATTGTTAATTTATAATATGGGAGGTAAAAAATCGGCTTATGGAGCTGTAATCGTTGCCGTTTTAATTCAAGCATTTATTATTGTTAGTTATTCTTTAACGGTTAATATAGGAACACAGGCTGCAATTCCTGATATGGCATCTCACATAAACGAAGTATTTAAAATAAATGAGACTGATTTATTGGCATCAATTGTTTCTTTTCTAGCATCACAATATTTATTAATTTATGTATATGATAATTTCAAAACTTATAAGAAAGAATTTTCAGGAGTTGTTTTAGGATTATTAGGTGCTTTATTTTTAGATAATTTAATATATAAGATAGCAACTTTATACGATCATGAATTAAGTTACGTTGTTAATAATTTATTAAGTGGTATTATAATATCTTTAGTTATGGTAGTTATTATAACAATTATTTATTATATTTTGAAAGAAAAAGATATTGAAACAGTGGAAATAACTGATATGAATATTAATGTTAATAAATATAAAACAAATGATTTAGCAATTGAGGATGTAATTCTTAATCCAAAAGAAGAGAAAAAGACTCCAAGTAAAAAGACAACATCAAGAAGTAATGCTCAACGAAATAACTATAGTCATTCTAAAAATTCTAAGGCCAATGGTCAAAAGAGAAGTAATGTAAAGAGTAAAAAGACAAGTAAAACAACGACAAAAAAACAAGATAATTAGTAAAAAAAAGTAAAAAAGTGTTGATTTAAAAAAAAATATATGATAAGTTGTATATATAAGCATGATATATGCTTAATAAATTCACTAATAAAGGAGGAACATAATGAAAAAAGTTGAATTAGTAGAAGCAGTTGCAACTAGCGCAGGATTAACAAAAGCTGATGCTTTAAGAGCTATCGATGCTACTTTTGAAGCAATCACAGGAGCATTAAAGAAAGGTGACAAAATTACTTTAATTGGATTTGGTACTTTTGGTGTTTCTGAAAGACAAGCACGTACAGGACGTAATCCTCAAACAGGAGCAACAGTTAATATACCTGCTCGTAAGGCAGTTACATTTAAAGCTGGAACTCAATTAAAACAAACAATAAACTAAAAAGCTTCAAAACTTTTTAGTTTTTTTAAAATGAATGGATGGGATATATGAAAGAAATCGCTTTAGAATTTATTAATATAATTGAGAGTGCTAATCATTCAGCCTATATAGTTGGTGGTTTTGTAAGGGATTTTCTAATGGGAAAAACTTCTATGGATATTGATATAACAACAAGTGCAACTCCTAAAGAAATGAAAAAAATATTTTCGAGTATAACTTTACCAAAATTAATGAATGCTGAGGATAGTTATGGTTCTATACGAGTTAATTATAAAAATGTGATTTTTGAAGTAACAACGTTTCGCGAAGAGTCAGAATATTTAGATAATAGACATCCTTCAAGAGTAAACTATGTTAGTGATTTATTAACGGATTTAAAAAGACGTGATTTTACAGTTAATGCTATTTGTATGGATAAAAATGGTGTAATTATTGATCCTTTAAATGGACAAGAGGATTTAGCCAAAAAAATTATTAGAACAATAGGGGATAGTAAAAAAAGTTTTTATGATGATGCTTTAAGAATATTAAGAGCCGTTCGTTTTTCATCTGTTTTAAATTTTGAACTAGATAATAATATTTTAGAAGCAATTAAATTACATAAAGATTTATTAAAGAAAATTTCTTATGAAAGAAAGAAAATTGAACTTGATAAAATATTTGCTAGTCCTAAAGCCAAAGAGGGAATAGAATTAATAAAAAAATTAGATTTAATTCAGGATTTAGAATTAGATCATATTGATAGAGTTAAAGATTATACAGATTTAGTAGGTATTTGGGCTATGTTAAATTCTCCTTCTTATCATTTTAATAAACATGAAAGAGAAATGATTAAGAAAGTAAATATCGTTTATAACTATGATAATACTAATCCCCTTATTTTATATAAATATGGTTTATATGTTAATATTTTAGCAGGAATTAATAAAGGAATAAGTAAAAAAAGTATAACTATTGCTTATAATAATTTGTCAATTAAAAGTAAAAGTGAAATAGCGATTACAGCAACTGATATATGTAAGTATTTAAATAAAGAACCAGCTTCTTTTTTAAATGAAATATTTAAATGTTTAGAAATTGAAATATTAACAGGTAATTTACAAAATACTAAAAAAGATATTCTTGATTATCTTGATAAAAACTATAAGAAAATAAATAATTAACTTTCAAAACCTAAGAAAATGTGCTATCATATTTATATAATAAAGAGGTGAATATGAAGAAGTTTTTATGTTTTTTTGGAATTTTTGCTTTATTATTTTTAGTATTATTACCTCCATCTTTAAGGGCTTTTCTTCCTAAAAAAGATGATGATAAAGATAATCAAGAAGTTGTAAGACGTAATTTAAGATGTTCAAATAAAAGATTTATAATTGGTACTAGTTATGATAATGATAAAATAAGGGCAATTGTTTTTAAACGTTTTGATGTAACGGAAGAACCTACAGACTCTTCTAATCCTGATACTAGTGAACCAACGGATACTACGGAAGTTTCTGATAATTCAGAATTAAATTCCTTATTCCAAACTTTAAAAGTTCAAATAGGAAAAGTAACTACGCAAGAAGATGGTGAAGTAGTAACTATTGATTTTTCCGTAAGTAATCATGAAGATTTAAGTATTGATAAATTAAATAAAGGAATAGAAGAACAACAAAAATATTATGAACAACAAGGGTTAACTTGTTCTGTTATGTAAATAATAAGTTAGTACAAAAAATTAAAATTGTAATAATGATAAGGATAATACTTTGGTTCTTATCTTTTTTTATGAAATATTGTAAATTATATTTTATTTGATAAAAAGATAATACTAACAAAAAGAAAAAGATAAATAAGTAATTTAGAGAAAAGATAATTTCTATTCTTTCTATAAAGCCTATTAAACTAACTTTTTTAAATATAACAATATAAGAATATTTATATAAACTTTCTAAAGTTAATCCTAAAACACTAAAAATACTTAAAAAAGATAAGATTTGATAACTTGAATTAATTACTAAATCACGTATTTGAAATTTAGTATTAGAAAGGGGATAAATTAAAAAATAAGAATAAACTATAAAAATAGCATAATAAAAACTTTCTTTAAAGAGATTATTGCTTGTAAAAATATTAATATTTAAATTACTTAAATTAAGATAAGGAAATAAAAACAAAAAACCAATTAAAAAGATAAAAATTATAAAATAAGATGCTAACATAATAACTTTAACAATAGTATGATATCCTTTATTAGCAAGATAATAAGTAAAAATAATAATAGTTAAACTAATACTTATTAAAGAATAATTTCTTAAAATGTTATCACCTATAAAATAAGTAATTTTATTTAAATAAATAGTCATGAAGAAAAATGTTAAAAACATTAAAAAGATCTTTATAACTTTATATTTGTAAATATTTAATTTTTCCATGAAGAAAATAAAAAATATACTTAAAATACTACCAATTATAATTCCTAATATTGATAAGTTATGGATATTTAAAATAGTAATTGCTAAAGTTAAGAAAAAGAAACTAAGACGATTTTCTATTTTTTTAATTTTCATAAGTACCTCGAATAGTATTTTTTATAGTTAGTTTTTTCTTTGTTATTTTTTCTAAATTATCTTTTAGATTTTTATTAAAAATTTGTTCTATTTCTTTTTGTTTTAATTTACAATCATTGGTAATAACTTTTATTTCATTAGTAATTAATAATTCTTTGGAAAGTTCATTTACATTAGCACCTAATATATTTAAATAAAGAAATTTATCGTCTGCACATTCATAACTATATTTATAAGAATTTATTTTATTTAAAAGGTAATTAATATAAATAACCTCATCTTCTTCTATAAGGCTATATTTATTTTTGGAAAATACTTTTAGACCTTTAAGCGTTAAAGAATTATTATATGTTAAATAAGGAAGATAAATATTTTCTTTTTGATAATAATTTTCTATAACATCATACATAGTTGTATAAATAGTTTTACTAGTTTCTCGTTGATTGTTTTCAATTAAATCATTTATTTCTTTAAATTTAGTTTGTTCTAGTATATCTTTTATATTATCGGTATTTATAACTAAAAAGTCTTCTCTTGTTTCATTGTTATTTAAAAAGTAATTAATAATATTTTCTAATTCTTTCGTTTTAATACTATCGTTTATAACTAATAAGTCTAAATGTGACATATAAATTTTTTTACTTAAAATAAGACTTAAGTCATCAATTATTTGATTTAAAGAATTACCTTCCATTTCTTTAACGGTTGTTGTTGGTTCTATTGTATCTTTATTTATTTCATCAACATAAGAAATATATAAGTGATAATTATTGTTTTGTTTTGCAAGACCAATTGCATTTATTATAACTAAGTCATTTAATTCAATATAAGAACTACAACCAGTTACTAAAAATAAAAGGATTAAAATTAAATATTTTTTCATTATTTACCTCTCACTTTATTATTACTTAAAATAGGATTACGAAGTTTAACTTTTGGTTTAGAAATCTTTAGAAAACCATCTTCTTGTTCTTGAAAGTTAATAGGAGCAAATGGATAGAGATAATCTTTATCAAGGCTTTTAGCATCGGATAAATTAGTTAGAATTAAAATTGTTCCTAAGAAGATACCATAATAACCAAAGATACTAGAAAGAATTATTACAAGAAATCTATACCATCTTATTGAATTGATGGCTTCTATTGATTGAATTAAAAGACCACTTATTGCACTTATAGCAACAACAATTATCATGATAGGGGATACAATTCCAGCATTAACAGCGGCATCTCCTAAAACTAAACCTCCTAAAATGGAAACGGCACTTCCCATTGTTGAAGGGATACGAATATCACTTTCTCTTAGAATTTCAAAGGCTATAATCATTAAAATAGCCTCAACAAAAGCAGGAAAGGGAACAGATATTCTTTGACTTTGAAAACTTAAAAGTAAATTAATTGGCATACTATCAGGATTATGAGTAGTTAATGCAACGTAGATGGCTGGTAAGAAAATAGCAATTATAAAAGCAATTAAACGAATAAGACGAATAAAACTAGCATTTATACTTTTTTGATAGTAGTCATCGCTTGTATGAAAGAAATCAATAAAGAAAGTGGGTAATATTAAAACTTCAGGACTATTGTCAACTAAAAGTAAAACTTTTCCTTCTAATAAGGCTTCACTTGCTAAATCAGGGCGTTCTGTAGATTTTAAAGTAGGAAATAAACTTTTAGAAGTATTTAAATATTTTTTTAAATAATTACTGTCTATAATACCATCAATGTTAATTTTTTGAAGTTTTTTAGAAATTTTATTAACAAGTTCTTTTTTTACAATACCATTTAAATAAAGAAGACTTACTTTAGTTTTAGTATATTTACCTAAAGAAAAAGATTTAGTATGTAAATTTATGTTTTTTATTCTTCTTCTTATAAGACCAAGATTAGTATTATAATGTTCAATGAAAGCATCTTTAGGACCTAAAATAGTTTTTTCATAATCGGTTTCCCGAGGTCCACTTGTTAAATTCCGTCTTGTTTCAACTGCTAATATTTCTTTATTGTTGATAATTAGAATTGTATAACCATTTAAAAGTTTATCTTTTAAAGTATCATAATCTTTTATTTTATTTATACTTGTTGTTGGTAAGTAATTATAAAGATAGTTGACTAAATCATTAGTTTGTAAATTTTCTAAAAAACTAATTTTTTTTAAAATAAAATTATTTATATCATCACTGCTTGTTATTGTTTCAATATTTATAATGTTAATTATATTATCATTTAGTTTGATATCTTTATAAATATAGTCATCGGCATTTTCACTTTCTTCTTTTATTTTTTGAACATAATTCATGCTATCACCATCTGTAATTATTATTTTCTATTTTTAATTTTTAATTCATTAAGATATTTTTTTAAGTATTTTTAAAAAAGGTGAAAAAGTTTCACCTTTTAACGTTTTCAAACCCTTATGTAGCAAGGAGAAAAAAATTTTACTTTTAAAAGTTAAAAAAAATTGAAAAAAGGTAATATTATATATGAGAGGTATTTAAGACTTATTTAAATTTATATTTACTACCAAACCAAAAAAAATTAAAGGTCTGATACCTCTCTCATTAATTAAATATTTCTTTTAATTCTTTTAAAAAAACGTTATAATATAGACGAGGAATTGTTTATGGAAGTAAAAATAACGAAATTTGATGATGAAGGACAAGGAATTGCGAGAATTAATAATAAAGTTTGTTTTGTTAAAAGGGCTTTGCCTGGTGAAACTTTAGATGTTGCAATAAGAGTAGAAAAGAAAGATTATCTTAAGGCTCAAATAAAAAAAATAATAACGCCAAGTAAAGAAAGAAAAGAACCAGTTTGTCCTTATTATAATGAATGTGGAGGTTGTAATTTTTTACATACTACTTTTAAAGAAGAACATAATTTTAAAATAAATAAAGCCCGGGATTATTTTAAAAGATGTGATGGAATGTTTGCAACTTTAGAATATGGTTATCGTGATAAAGTAACTTTACATGTTAAAAATTCTAAGTTAGGTTATTATCAAGAGGGAAGCAGGGAACTTGTTAGTATTAATTATTGTTATCTTTTAAATCCTCAAATAAATGCTATTATTAAAATTTTAAATACTTATAAAGATAATGATTTTAATGGGAGTATTATTATAAGAGAAAATAAAAAAGGCGAAGTACTTTTAATTATTAATGGTAAATATCAACATATTGATAAGTTAAAAGAAGAAAATATTATTACTAATATTATTGTTAATGATGAAGTAATAAAAGGAAAAGATTATTTTCAAGAGGAAATATTAGACTATAAATTTAAAGTTCATTATAATTCTTTTTTTCAAGTAAATAGAGATGGTCTTATAAAAATTATAGAACTTTTAGAAAATTATTTAAAAGATAAAAAAGTAAAAAAGGCTTTAGATCTTTATAGTGGAACTAGTGTTTTAGGAATTATTTTAAGTAAGTATGTTGATGAGGTTATAAGTATAGAAGAAAACGTAAATGCAACGATGGATGCTAAAACTAATTTAGAAATAAATAAAATTACAAATTTACAAGTAATTAATGGCTTAGTTGAAGATAATATTGAAAATTTTCAAGATGTTGATTTAATTTTAGTTGACCCGGCTAGACGAGGACTTGATAAAAAAACAATTTTTTATTTAAATAAAATTAAGGCTAAATATATTATTTATATTTCTTGTGAAATGATATCTTTAAAAAGAGATTTAAATTCTTTAAGGGAAGAATATGAATTAGAAAAATTATATTTAGTTGATATGTTTCCAAAAACTAATAAAGTTGAAACAGTAATGTTTTTGAAAAGTAAAAGTTAGGAGAAATTTATGAATTTAGACATGAAAAAAGATGAATATATTATTGTTGAGATAATACCAACACACTCTAATAGTAAAGTAGGGGAAATTGTTCAAATATCAGCCTTGAAGATTAAAGGCTTAAAACTACTTCAAAGATTTGATTATAGATTAAATCTTGATTTAATTAAAAATGCTGATTTAAAAAATATGTTAAGTTATGATAAAGATAATTTTAAATATGTTAAAAGTAGTAAAAGTCTTCTTGATGCTTTTAAGAAGTTTATTGAAGATATTCCTTTGTTAATTATTGATAACTCTTATACGAAAGATTATTTAGAAGATATTACTAATACTAAAGAGTCTATTTTTAAATATTTAAATTTAGAATTTAGGGAAGATATTTTTGATATCTTAAGGAACAAATATCATTTAGAACCAACTAATCATTTAGTTGATTTACTTTACGAAAGTTTACTTTTTGAAACGAATACTAATTTGGATGAAAAAAATTAACTTTTTAACTCTAGACGTGTTATAATGATATTGAGGTAAGATAATGAAAAAGAATGGTTTTAGTTTAGTTGAACTTTTAGCAGTAATAGTTGTTTTGGGAATTATTTCTAGTATTACCGTGATTAGTTATACAGGTCTTAATAAAAGAATAGATAAAGATTATTATAAAAATGTTGAGCAGTCTTTACTAATGGCTGGTGCTGATTATTTTTACTATAATCGAATAAGTTCAGGAGAAGTTTCTGTTAAAGATTTATTGGAAAAAGATTATATTGATAAAGAAGTATTATCTTCTGATGGTACTTCTTGCGATTTCTCTAAAAGTTATGTAGCATCATATAAAGAAAAAACGGATAAAACTAATTATTATGTTTGTTTAGTATGTGATAATTATAAAACAGATAACTCTAATTGTCATAGTTAGTTAAAAGAGGTAAATATGAAATTTTTGGATAACATTGAAAGTAAAACTCTCGTAATTGTTCAAGAACAATTAAAAAATAAAGTATTAGAATATCTTAATAATTTAGATAAATTAGTTAATGTTAAAATAATGACAGTTAAAGAATTTTTTAAACATTATTTTTTTGACTATAATGAAGAAACAATTTATTATCTTATGAAAAAATATCATATAAGTTATAAAAATGCGAAGATTTATCTTCAAAATATGAAATATGTAATTGATATAAATTCAAGAAAAGAAGAAGTTTTATTTCTTCAAGATATGTATAATGATTTAAAAAATAATCATCTTTTAATTATGGATAATTTATTTTTAAATTATTTAAAACAAATTCAAATTAAAGTTTTAGTAACAGAAAAATTAGAACCTTTTTTTCTAAAAATTTTAGATAATTATAATGTTAGTTATGAAGAAATAGAAAAAAGAGAAATAAAAAAGTCTCCTTGTATTTATCATTTTAAAGATATTAAAGATGAATGTGCTTTTATCTTTAATGAGATATCTTCTTTAATAAAAAAAGGCGTTCCACGTGATAAAATTAAATTAATGAATGTAACTAATGAATATTATCCTTTTTTAAAAAGAATGGCGAAGTTTTATCATTTAAAAATAAATAATTTAAATAAATATTCGGTGTATGGAACTATTACTATTTCTAAATTATTAAAAATGATTGAAGATGGTAAATCAAGAGATGATATTTTAAAGGTTATTAATAATAATTTAGATAATGAACTTTATACAAGTTTTTTTAATGTTGTTAATCGTTATTATTTTGTTCCAGAATTAAAAGATGCTTTAAATTTAATTAAAGAAGATTTAAAAAATCTTTATTTAAAAGAAAAAAAGTATCAGTTTGCTATAGAAATACTTCCTTTAAATTCTTATTTAATAGATGATGATGATTATGTTTTTGTTTTAGGTTTTAATTTAGAAAATATTCCTAAAACATATAAAGATATAGATTATTTAAAAGATAACTTAAAAAAGGAAATAGGATTATTTACAAGTACTGATTGTAATGTTTTAGAAAAAGACCAAGTTTTATTTCATTTAAAAAATATTCCTAATTTGGTAATTACTTATAAAGATAATGATCCTTATCAAAGTTATTATCCTTCTAATCTTCTTGAAGATTTAGGAGATGTTTTAGAAGGGGATACTACTTATAATACTAGTTCAAATATTTATAATAAAATTTTATTAACTACTAAACTTGATAATTACTTAAAATATGGTGAAAAAGCAACGGATTTAAGTTTTTTATTAAGTAATTATCCAGATATTCCTTATATGACTTATGATAATCAGTTTAAAGGTATTAAAGAGAATTTTTCTAATTTAATATTATCTTATACATCTCTTAATAATTATTATCATTGTGCTTTTCGTTATTATGTTGAAAATATTTTAAAATTAAATATATATGAAGATACTTTTTTGATTTATATTGGTAATTTATTTCATTTTGTTTTATCTAAAATGTTTACAGATGATTTTTCTTTAGAAAATACTTATCAAGAATTTATAAAAGATAAAGAATTTAGTTGTAAAGAAAAATTTTATTTAGAAACGTTAAAAGAAGAGTTAAAAGAAATTGTTAAAATAATAAAATATCAACATAGTTTAAGTGGCTTAAATAAAGTTGCTTTAGAACAAGAAATAAAATTAACTTATGATAATTCATTCATTTTTAAAGGTATTATTGATAAAATTATGTATTTAGAAAAAAATGGTTGTACTTATCTTAGTTTAATTGATTATAAAACAGGAACTCCTAAAATAGATATGAGTAATATGTATTATGGAATTGATATGCAATTACCTATATATGTTTATTTAGTTATGAAAAGTAATCTTTTTTCCAATCCTGAAATAATAGGTTTTTACTTTCAAAAAATAATTCATGAAAAACCAAGTTATACAAAGGATAAATCTTTAGAAGACATAAAAATTGATAAAATGAAATTGAATGGTTATACTGTAAACGATGATTTTTTAGTTAGTTTATTTGATGAAAGTTATGAAAATAGTAATATGATTAAAGGAATGAAAATAACTTCTAAAGGGTTTTCACATTATACAAAGGTTCTTTCTAAAAAGGCAATTTCTAATCTGGTTTTAAGTGTTGATGAAAAAATTAAAAAAGCCTTTGAAGATATTTCTAATGCGGATTTTTCTATTAATCCTAAGGTAATTGGGGGAGAAAATATTGGTTGTCAATTTTGTCCATATCAAGACTTATGTTTTAAAAGTGGCAAAAATTTGGATTATCGTGAAAAGCAAACTGATTTAACTTATTTAGAAGTAGAAGGGGGTGAAGAAGATGCCTAGTTGGACCAAAGAACAAGAATTAGCAATTACTAAAAGTGGAATGAATATAATTGTATCAGCAGGTGCTGGAAGTGGGAAAACGGCAGTTTTAACTGAAAGAGTAATTAGAAAATTAAAACAAGGTATTGATGTTGATAGACTTTTAATTTTAACATTTACTAATGCAGCGGCTAAAGAAATGAAAGAAAGAATTAGAAGTGCTATTAAAAAAGAAAATTTAGTTGATCAATTAATTAAAATAGACTCTAGTTATATAACTACTTTTGATAGTTTTGCTCTTTCTCTTGTGAAAAAATATCATTATTTATTAAATATTGATAATGATATAGAAATTGCTAATGAATTAGTTTTAAAATGGAAAAAAGAAGAAATTCTTGATAATATTTTTACTAATTTTTATCAAGAAAATAATCCTTTATTTCAAAAATTAATAAAAGATTTTACAGTTAGAGATGATGACAAGTTAAAAAAATCTATTTTGGATATATATAATAAAATAGATTTAAAATATGATAAAGATGAATATTTAGATTGTTATTTGGAAAATTATTTTAATGAAAAATATTTAAATGAAAAAATATTTGAATTTGAAGAAATTTTAAAAGACAAAATAAAGAAAATTGATTTGAATTTGGCTGCAATTGAACTTATTGTTGATGGAGATTTTTATGAAAAATTATTAGAACCTCTTAGAAATCTTTTAAATAGTAATTGTTATGATATGATTAAAAATAATTTGGATATAAAACTTCCAAGATTAAGTAAAGAGTATTCGGATGCTAAACCTTATAAAGATAAAATTTCTAGTCTAATTAAAAGTTTGCAAAAGTTAACTATTTATGAGTCTCAAAGTGAGATTTATAATTCTCTTTTAAGAATGCAAGACTATATTCAAATAATTATTGAAATATTAAAAGAATTAGATAAAAAGTTTACTATCTATAAAAAAGAAAATAAGTTATATGATTTTTTAGATATTAGTAAATTAGCAATCAAAATAGTTTCTGATTATGAGAATGTAAGATTAGAACTTAAGGATTATTTTCAAGAAATTTTAATTGATGAATACCAGGATACTAGTGATTTACAAGAATTATTTATTTTAAAAATTGCTAATAATAATCTTTATATGGTTGGTGATATTAAACAAAGTATTTATCGTTTTCGTAATGCTAATCCTAATTTATTTAAAGATAAATATAATTTATATCAAGAGGGTAAGGGGGGAGTTAAAATTGATTTAGTTAAAAACTTTCGTTCTAGAGAAGAAACTCTTGCTAATATCAATTATATTTTTAATAATATTATGGATTTAGAAATAGGGGGGGCTGATTATAGAAATTCACATCAAATGGTTTTTGGAAATACTAGTTATAATGATTTTAAACCTTTAAATCAAGATAATAATTTTGAAATTTATAACTATGAAATAACAAATAAAGAATTTAATAAAAATGAAGCCGAAGCCTTTATTGTTGCAAATGATATTTTAGAAAAAGTTAAAAATCATTATCAAGTTTATGATAAAGATAAAGGTTCTTTAAGAGATATAACATATGCTGATTTTGTTATTTTAGTTGATAAGTCAACGAACTTTAATCTTTATAAAAAAATCTTTGAGTATTTAGGAATATCTTTAACTATTTTAAAAGATGAAAGTATAACTGGTAATTATGATTTATTTATTTTAAAAAATATTCTTCTTCTTTTAAAAGAAAGCTCTAAGAAAAATATTACCCCGGAATTTAAATATGCTTATTTAAGTTTAGGTCGAAGTTATTTATTTAATTTAAGTGATGATTATTTATATCAAAAAATAAAAAGTGGTAATTATGATGATGATATTATTTTAGAAAAAATTAATAATTTAAAAAGAAATATTGATAATATTCCTAGTAATTTATTAATTGAAAATATTCTTGATGAGTTTAATTTTTATGAAAAATTAATTACAGTTGGGAATATAGATGAGTCTATTATTAGGTTTGATTATTTAGAAGAATTGGCTTTAAATCTTTCTAAACTAGATTATACTTATTTAGATATTTTAAATTTTTTTGAGAAAATGATTAAGGAAAATGATGAGATTAAATATTCTTTAAATAAAGATAATCAAAATAGTGTTAAAATAATGACTATTCATAAGAGTAAAGGATTAGAGTATCATGTTTGTTATTATACAGGTTTAACTGGTAAATTTAATTTAATGGATGCTAAAAAACAATTTGTTTTTGATAATAATTATGGAATTATTACTCCAATTTTTGATAATGGTCTTAAATCAACAATTCTTCATAATCTTTATAAAGAAAGTTATATAAAGGCTGATGTAAGTGAAAGAATTAGATTATTTTATGTTGCTTTAACAAGAGCGAAAGAAAAAATGATTTTAGTTACAACTTTACAAGAAAAAGGAGAGGAAGAAGAGGATATGGTTGAATTAGATACCAGACTTAAATATAATTCTTTTTCTAGTATTTTAAATTCCATTTCTGATAAACTTCAAAATTATATAAAAAATATAGATTTAGAAAATTATAATTTAACGAAAGATTATAATTTGGTAAAGGAAGAAAATATTAAAGAACAAATCGAAATAAGTGATGAAAAACTTGAAGTATTAGAATTAGAAGAAAATAATTTAGAATATCAAGAAGAACATTTTTCTAAAAGTAATCATAGTTTTGTAACGAAAGATATTAAAGATAATTTAAATTTAGGTACAACATTACATTATTATTTAGAAGTACTTGATTTTAAAAATCCTTGTTTAGAAGATATTCCTCTTAATTATCAAGTTTATCTAGAAAAGTTTTTTAAATTAGATTTATTAAAAGATTTACAAGAAGCAACTATCTATAAAGAATATGAATTTATTTATTTAGATAATAATATTAAAAAACATGGTATTATTGATTTAATGTTAGAATATGATAATCATATTGATATAATTGATTATAAATTAAAAAATATTAATGATTTAGAATATAATAAGCAATTAAAAGGTTATAGAGATTATATTAAAAAGAAAACAACTAAAAAAATTAATTTGTACTTATATTCTATTATAGAAAGTACTTACCGAGAAATTAACTAATAAAACATATAGAAAGGGCTATATGTTTTATTCTTTTAATAAATTATCAAGACTTACAATGTTATAATTTAAATTTCTAATTCCGGATAGTAAGATTTTTAATTCTTGAAGACTATTTTCATTTATTAATTGATAAAGAAGAATTTTTCCATTTTCTAAAACTTGATACGTATTATAGTAATAATCATGAGTTATCATAGTAGGAACAATCATAGGTTTTTTACAAGTATTTTCTTTTTGAAAATTAAATGTATAACAATAATCCGTTAAATTATTAGTAGAAGTTTCGGAAACAATATTGTTAGTTAAATTTTCTAAGAAAGGAGCATTTTCTTGTATAAAATTATTAGAAAAAAGAAAATTAAGATTAGTATTTTTATTTTCTTCTAAGATTTGTTTTAAAATATTTAAATTATTTATTTTTAAGATAATACTTATATTTTTATTTTTTAAATTACCTTGAATTATTAATTTGTCTTTATTATTTTCTAAAGATATCTTGGGTTTTAAATAATTAAAAACTAAGAGATTTTCAGAGTAGTTATTTATTTTTTTCATATTAGCATAACTAGCATCTATATTGATAGAAATTCCACTTACGCCAGGAATAATGGTATTATCTTTTATAATAGCATTAGTAGGATTTTTTTTATATTTAAATTCTTGACTTTTAATTTTAATCATAAGAGGATCTTTATTTTTTAAGTAATTAGAAACGACATTAGTATAATAGAAACTAAAAGAAAGTAATAAAAAAGTTAAAATTATATTAAATGTTTTTTTCATATACCTCATTTAAATATATGTTTAGAAATAAAAAAAAGAAGATTATAAAGCACTTTTATCTTCTTTTGCATTAATATCTTTTCTATATTTTTTTGCTTCTCTTGTTGTTACTTTTACTTTTGTACCATCTGCTAAGGTAATGTTTTGCAAATTTAGTTTTTGCATATGTCTAGTTGCATTTAAAGCATGGCTACGACGATTACCAAACATTGGTTTTTTATTAGTTGCTTTGATTGCCATATTCTCACTCCTTTTTCTTTAATTTATAAACATCTCGTTTAATAACTTTATCATAATATCTTATGAAAGTCAAATAAAATAAAGACTGTTAATTTAAAAATGAAGTGCAACAAATCAATATTGAAAAAGACATATGAATAATCTATAATATCTTTTCGCTGAA
>CANRGW010000015.1 GCA_947630205.1 uncultured Bacilli bacterium | reverse complement strand
TCCTCATAACTAAGTTCTTCTTTAACTCTTTTCTTATTAATAATATCAACTATATTCATTTTATCACCTACTAATATTATACCTAAAATTACAATCTTATTCAACCTTAACAATAACCTTAATTAAAAAGACACGTTTTTAAAACGCACCTTTTATTCAAAAATTATATAAGGATTTTCCCTTGTTCCGTCACCATCTATTAAATTAGTTAAATATTTTAAAGAAAGAACAGGACGAACACCTAAAGTATTATCATATACATTAGCATTACTTAAATTACCTTCTTCATTTAAAGATACTACTTCATTTTGATTAGTTGTTGCAGCATTTAAAAGCCAAATATTATTAATATCAGCCATCCAATTACTGTTTTTTACTTCTTCTAAAGCATAATCACTTAAAGTTTTAGTATCCCAATAACTACTATCAGCAGCATAACCATAATCACTTGGAGACATTAAACTAACAGTTCCTTTAAAGGATGCCTTGTTTTTATTCCAAATTTGACAAGTAGCCGTTAAAGTAGAACCTCCAACATTATCTATACACCCATTAATATCATGTTCATTTGTAAAGGCTTCTTTCGTAGTATTTTCATTATAATTAACACTTCCTAAAGAATATTTAACATCTTCTTTTAAACTAGATTTAGTAGCAATTGCTAAATAGTTTAAATAACCAGCCGTATTATCATCATCATTTGCATTATTCAAGAAATACTTTAAACCTGACTCTGAAAAATCATTAATATCTGTATTAGTTCCCGTTAATTTATTCCAATATACTAAATTATTTTCAGAATTTTTTAAAGAATAGGTATTACCATTTACTTTATAGTTATCACTTAAATAATTTAAAGGTAAACTTTCAGCCCGAACTATTTTTAGATATTCTTCATTAGTATCATCATCTGTAAATATTCCAATTATTCTCCATAATTCATTTGAACTCTTATTATCTTTTAAATAAATATAATTGTTGACATCTTTACCACTAAAACGATATTCTCTAACATCACAATTTTCTAAACTTTCACATTTATTGCCATCTTTATTAATAGCAATCATTTCTTTTTCATTATAGGCTTTGGCTTTTAATCTATCAATTATTTTTACATTCTCAGAATTTAAAACATCATCACGGTCATCATAGCCCTCACTTTGAATACTTTCAATTTCTACTTTTCCAGAAAAAGTTTGGTTCATATAAGTAGCATCGGCTTTTTCATCTACCCACATTTTCAAACGATAATTAATACTTTCGCCACTTCCTATTAAGGCTTTATAATCAATATATTTATTATCAGCCAAAATCTTTGCTTCACCGAAATCGGCTTCATTTTTCTTAACAGCAAATCTTAAAACATTTTTTAAAATAGAATTACCATTTGTTTCTTTAATATATAAATTATATCTTGCTTCAATTGAACCTGTATTGCTTACAACAAAAGATAAAGTATCTTCTTCTTTCATAGCATCTTCAAGACTCATTGGAAGTGCATTTTTTATAACTAAGTTCTCTGTTTGATTAGAAGCAAATTTTACTTCTAAATTACCAAGTTCGATGACATAAGGATTTTCTCCTACTTGAACACTTCTTAAAAGAGCATAACTTGTACCTATTAATAGTATTACACTCAATGATATCAAAGCAATTAAGATATTTCTTTTTCCCATATAACTCTCCTTTAATATCTACCCTATATATTATTATAATATAGATAAGAATTTTTATCAATAAATTAATGCAAATTTTTAAGAAAATAAAACCAAAACTCTTTCAAATATTTCCCGAATATTTAATTTAGTAAAGAAAACTATTAATATACCTAAAGTTATAAAAGGACCAAAAGGTATAACATGTTCTTTATTCTTTATTAATAAAAAGAAAGAAACGGGTAAGGCAATAACACTCGCAAGAAAAATAACAACAATTGAAAGCAGTGGATCTAGTGCTAAGCCAGCAACAAACATTAATTTAATATCAGCCCCCCCCATACTTTCTTTTTTAAATAACTTATTTCCTAAAAGCATTATCAAATACATTAAAGTAAAACTAAGTAAACCATAACTTATTTGTAATAAGCCCCCTATAAAACCTTTCATCAAGAAATTAACAATTGCTATAATAATTAAAGGAATAACAATAAATCTATCTGGTATCATTAAATAAGTTAAATCAGAAACTACTACTACCATGAATAAACTTGATAAAGTTAAGGCAATAATTAACTCATAAGAAAAACCAAAAGAATAATAACTTACAGTAAATAATATAGCCGTTGCTAACTCTGTAAAAGGATAAAAATATGATAATTTTTGTTTACAACTTCGACATTTTCCTTTTTGAATAATAAATGAAACTAAGGGAATTAATTCATACCATTTTAAAGTATGTCCACAGTAAGGACAATGACTACGTGGTTTAGAAATTGACTCTTCAAGAGGAACTCGCATACCAACAACATTATAAAATGAACCAAAGCAAAGTCCAAAAAGGAAAAATGAGACATAATAAATAACTTCCATAACTAACTACCTATAATTGAATACATATCAAACATTGGAACAATAATTGAAATAATAATCAAACCAACAATAACAGTTAAGGCAAATATTAAAGCTGGTTCAACTAAACTTTTAATCTGTTTTGTTGCATTTTGATATAAATCACTATAGTAATCGGCAACTTTTTCCATCATTGTTCCGAGTTTTCCTGTTGACTCTCCCGTTACAATCATTTCATAAGCAACAACAGGTATATAAGGACTATCTTTAAAAGCCTCTGAGATTTTACCACCACGATTTAAATTTTTAACCGTTTTGGCAATAATTTTTTTATAAACCTCATTATCACTTACTTTAAGTAAAACATCCATACTATCAGTTATAAATACTCCATGATTTAAAAGAGAGGCAAATGTTTTAGCAAACATTGATATTTCACTATACATAATAATATCCTTAACAACAGGAATTTTTAAATATATATATTGCATCATTGTTCTAAATGACTTAACATTACGGTACCAGAAAATATAGAATAATAAGAAAATAATAAGTATAATTATCATTTGCACTAAATTAGTTCTAACAAAATTACTAAAATTAATTGTCATTTGGGTAACAACTGGTAATTCTTCATTCCAACCAGTAAACATATCAACATACTGAGGAACAATATAATTTAAAATAAAGACAACAACAGCAATTGCCATAATAAAAACAATTGTTGGATAAGTCATAGCACTTTTTAATTCTTTTTTCGTTTTATCAATAGCCCGGTAGTAATCAGCCATATCATCTAAGATAACTGGTAAATCACCGGTTAATTCAGCCGATTTAATCATATTTGTCAATAATTTAGGAAAAACTTTTGGTTGTCTTGCTAAGGCTTCTGATAAACTTTCACCTGATAATAAATCATAAACTATAGTATCATAAATCTTTTTCGTTATATTTTTCTTTGCTTGTTTAGCCAAAATTCGATAAGCATCAATTAAAGGGATACCGGCTTTTAAATAAGTAGAAACTTGTGTTAAGGAAAATGATAACTCCCCTAATTTAATAGGAGACGTGATAATTAAATCAGAATTAAATATATTTTTTTGAACAGGTTCAATTGAAACAACATCGTACCCCTCACCCTTTAAATAACTTTGAGCCTGTTCTTTATTATAAGCATCAAAAGTCCCAACGGCTACTCTTCCGTTTTTCTTTTTATATTTATATTTAAAAGTTAACTTATCTATAGCATCGGCTGCATCACTCGCTTCTTGAAGTCTCGTTGTTTGTAATTTAACATCTTGAAAAACATCTTCTTCATAAAACAATCCTCGAATTTTATCAGGTCTTCTAAAGATTGTATAAATAAGAGCCATGAAACCTTTTAAAGCATAAGTTAAAACATTATCCTTAGTTATCATCTTATCCCTCTATTCTTTTTAATCATAACATAAGTTTTTTTATTTGACAATTAAGTATTAGAATTTTTATTATTTTTTAAAACTTTAAAATAATTATTTTTTAAAACTTCATCATTTTTTCTAATAAGTTCATTTATTCTTTCACTCATTAAATTAATATAGTCTTCTGTTGCTCTTAAACCTTTAACTACTTCTCCATTATGATTTACATAACGTTTGCCATCATACCAAGAATAATCATTAAAGAATACATATCCAGAATAATTATCATCTAAAGCATCACTTCCAACATAATAATTAGGATGATCGTATAAATTAAATAAATTTAAAAGGGTTGGTAAAATATTTAATTGACTAGTAACTTTTGTTACTTCTTTATAGGAAATATCACTACTCCAAATAAAGAAATCCGTTTTATTAATTAAATTAGTTTCTGTATCTTTACCAAAGGTTTCAAAAATAGATGTATCTGTTAAAGTATAAGTATAATGATCAGCAAAAACCGCAATAACTGTATTATCATATAAACCTTTTTCTTTTAAATTCTCAATCAATAACCCAATCATATCATCTGTTTCTTTAGCCTGAATTTTTAAACAATCAAGTTCGGTTGGATTATAATTAGGATCATCTATTTCTTCATCACTTAATAATTTTCTACAAACTCCTCTTTCTTTTGTAAATGGTTTATGGGCTGAATAAGTAATAATATAAGAAACAAAATTTTCGGTATTAGGATTTTCAACATTAAAAATTTTAGCATTAAAAGTTTCATTTAAAATTAATTCTCTATCTAGTTCATATTCACTATTTTCATAAACACCTAAATCTTTTAAACCATTATAGGAATTATAACCAAAGTTCTTATAATTAACGCCTCTTGAATAATATTCACTTGAATTCATATGAAATGCATTAACTGTATAACCAACACTTTTAAAGATATTTGGAAGTGAATAATCAAAATTATTTTTACTAAAAGTATACGCATTACGATTATAGGTATAAGGAGTTGCATAACCTGTATTAACCATAAACTCTGAATTGAAAGTAGAACCTCCTCCATTAACAAAGGAATAATGATCTAAAAAATTAATACTATTTTTGCGTAAACTACTTAAATTAGGCATAATTTCTTCGGTTGTTAAAAAATTATCAATACTTTCTAATTGTAATAAAATTAAATTTTTCCCTTCAAATAAACCTGTATAACTATTAATATGGTCTTCTACTTCGGTATTAAAAATATTTTCTAAAAACAATAAACTTTCCGTATCTGAACTATCTTCATGTCTTAAGAAATTAACATAAATATTCCGAACATTATATTCAAATAAACCTACTAATTGCATACTTTTATTATTATCATTAAAGGAATTATAAACATTTCGTTTATTACCCCAAGCATTCCATTCTAATTGCGTTGTGGCTTTTCCAAAAGTAATTGGTAAAATTGTATGAATTGATAAAAATAAAACGATGGTAATAACGGTATTTCGAAAATTCGTTTTTTCATTATGAGGAAACTTCTTTAATGTTAAAATCATTGAAATCAAACTAAAGAAAATAACTATATACATCCATGGCTTGATATCCTTTAAAGCATCAAGAAAATATGCACTTCCCTCACTTACGGCTGTTAAAAGAGAAAAATCAAAAAATATTTTAAAATATAAATAATATATATTATGAACTAAAAACATAATAAAAGAGAAAAGATAAAAAACACTATAAATAACTTTTCCATAAACTTTCTTTAAATTCTTAACTAAGAAAATAATTAAGAAAATCCATAATAAAGAAAACAAATTAGCATCTAATTCATAATAAGATACAAAACCAATTGAATTAGTTGCAATTCTTGTTGAAATATCTAAAAGAAATAAAGATAGGAAAAGAAATAAATAAACCGAACTATTTTTATATAATTTTATTATTTTATCTAAAACTTTTTTTATATTTTGTTTAATTTTAATACTTTTTAATTTTAATATAATTTTATGTTTTAAAGATTTTAACTTTTTCATAAATACTCCAATCTATTATAATTATAACACATATAATATATTATGGCTCTAAAAAAATTAGCATTTACAAAATAAAATGTAAATGCTAAAAATTAATATTTAATTATTTATTAAGGGCTTTTTTTCTTAATTCAGCATTAAGTATCTTTTTTCTTAAACGGAAACCACGTGGAGTTACTTCGACTAATTCATCATTATTTATATAGTCAAGAGCAATTTCTAAAGACATAACTCTTGGTCTTTTTAAAACAACAGTATGATCACTTCCGGCAGCTCTTGTATTTGTTAAATTTTTACCCTTAACAACATTAACGGCTATATCGTTATCGTGATTATGTTCTCCAACAATCATTCCCTCATATACTTCATCACCAGGTTCTATAAACATCGTACCTCTTTCTTCTAGGCCACCAAGAGAATAGGCTGTTGCTTTTCCATTTTCCATTGATACTAAAACTCCTAATTTACGTTCACCGACGTTATTATGAACCATTTCTTTATATTCTTTAAAAGTATGGTTCATAATACCATAACCTTTAGTAATAGTCATAAACTCTGTCATAAAACCTATTAATCCTCGTGATGGAATTATATAATTAAGTCTTGTTGTTTCTCCTAAATTTTGCATATTAAGAAGACTCGCAAATCTATTACCAAGTGACTCAATTACAGCACCTACATAATCATTATTAACATCGATTTGTAATTCTTCAAATGGTTCACATTTAACTCCATCAATTTCTTTAATAATAACTTGAGGTTTAGATACTTGTAATTCAAAACCTTCTCTTCGCATATTTTCAATTAAAATTGATAAATGTAATTCTCCTCTTCCTTTAACAAGAAAACTTTCTTGGTCATAAGGACTTACTTTTAAACTAACGTCCCGTTCGGTTTCTTTCTTTAAACGTTCTTCAATCTTTCTAACGGTTAATAACTTACCTTCTCTTCCCGCAAAAGGTGAGGTATTTACACCAAAAGTCATTTCCAAAGTAGGTTCATCAATTCTTAAAAGTGGTAAGGCTTCTTCTTGACCTGGATTACAAATTGTTTCTCCAACATTTATATCAGGAAGTCCAGCAATCGCAATAATATCTCCAGCACTGGCTGTTTCTATTTCAATTCTTTTAAGTCCTAAATAACCAAACATCTTTTGAATACGGAATTGTTTTTTCGTTCCATCTAACCGAACACAACTAACGTTTTCCCCAACTTTAACATGTCCTCTTTTAATAACACCTATCCCAATACGTCCAACAAAATCATTATAATCTAATAAGGCTGGTTGAAATTGCAAACTACCATCTTTTGAACCAACAGGTGCTTTAATATACTTAATAATTGTATCTAAAACAGGCTCCATTGTTTCCTTTTGGGTACTAACATCTGGATCTAAACTAGAAGTTCCCATAACTGCACTTGTATAAACAACAGGAAAATCCAATTGGTCTATATCAGCACCTAGTTCAATAAATAAATCCATAACTTCATCAACAACTTCTTTTGGTCTTGCTGATGGCTTATCAATTTTATTTACAACAACGATAGGTGTTACTTTAGCTTCTAAAGCCTTTTTTAAAACAAATCTTGTCTGAGGCATTGTACCTTCATAGGCATCTACGACTAATAAAACACCATCAACCATATTCATAATACGTTCAACTTCACCTGAAAAATCAGCATGTCCTGGTGTATCTAAAATATTAATTCGTACCCCTTTATAATTAAGAGCCGTTGTCTTGGCTAAAATTGTAATTCCTCTTTCTTTTTCTAAATCATTAGAATCCATTGATGAAATTTCTTCATTTTCTCTAAATGTTCCACTTGCTACTAGTAATTTATCAACTAAAGTAGTTTTCCCGTGGTCAACATGAGCAATTATTGCAATATTTCTAATATCTTTCATTATTCCACTTCCCTTTAACAAACTGAATAATTATATCATAAAAAAGATACTCTTGACAAGTACCTATTTTTATTTCGCATTAATTTTCTTTATCTATAATTTTTAAATAATTTTCTAAATAAGTAAGCCAATCAACAAGTTTATTTTCAAGAAAAAAATTTTTTAAAAAGATAACCATTACTTCTTTCCTCAAGAAGAGGAAAATTTTCTTTTAAAAAGAAAGGCATATTATGACTTTTACTATAATCATAACATCTAATAATTCCGGTTACTCCCATCGCATCACACATATCAGCATCTGATACAATCATACCCTCTATTGTTAAAGGTTTTAAGCCCTCTAATCTTTTACTATAACCTAATCTCTTTATTTCCAAAAGAACTTCTTCTTCTATGGATTTATTAATTTTATACTTTTTTAATATTTTTTTAGCATTAGGTAAATTTCTAGTATCTGATACAAATAACTTATAATCATCAACATCATGCAACAAAGCAATTAAATTTAATTTTTCTCTATTAACATCTAAATTCTCACTAAATTCTAAAGATAAATCTAAAACTCTTTCAATATGACTTATATCATGTCCTGTTGTATCATCTTTTAATAAAGAATAGACATCTTCTTTTATTTTTTGATATTCTATCATAAAACCTCCTTTTAGAAGATTTTTAATTTAAATTATTTTCCATTCGAAGATAATTTACGCCCATTTGAAAATATAAATCTAAATTTTCTTTTTTTAAAACTTTATAATCATATATATAAGTTAAATTATTTCTTTTAACAATATAATATTTATTATGAAATCTATCGACAAGATAAGAAGCCTCTTGATAATCATGAAAATCATATTTTAAAACCATTAACTCCATATTTGTTTTAACAATTAATTCTAAGTTAGGATGCTTATGAAAGTGTTCATGATAACCAGTTATTAACTTTTTAATATCTTCATCACTAAGTTCTAAATGAATTAGTTACATTAAAAGAAAAATCTGTTACAACATTTTTTAATTTATTAAGAGAACCTAATTCACCAACTAAATATTCTTTCTTAATATCAAGATTTTGATAATTTTCCATAACTTTTGGTAATTTTTTAATACCACCTATATCCAAAAATGAATAATAATACTTATATTTTTTAGTAATATCTTCTTTTTTATTTGTTAAAAGTGTGTATTCTTCTACTTTTGGATAATCAGGAAGTGTAATTTTATATTCTTCTTTTTTATATTCTTTTTGAAACCTAGCAAGACGTTT
Source organism: uncultured Bacilli bacterium (assembly GCA_947630205.1). Classification (GTDB taxonomy): domain Bacteria; phylum Bacillota_I; class Bacilli_A; order RF39; family UBA660; genus RUG591. The sequence goes on along the minus strand of CANRGW010000015.1, from coordinate 6,349 downwards.
TTGATTTAATAATTCAATTGCTTCTCTTTTTAAATTATTAATAGTACTAATAGGAAGAAAAAGATTTTTATCAAGATTAATTTCAACTTCAAGAGGTGTATATATTGTATTTTGAATTTTTAAAAGTTTTTCTTTTATATCTTCTTTAGTAATGGCTTTCTTAGTAGCAACTAGAGGACACATTCCTTGAACTTTTACTTCATTTTGATAATCATTAATTATTAATTCAACAGGTTTATTATTTTTAATATTACAAATCATTTTAAGAGGAATTTTTAAACTATGACTTTGAATTTTTTCAATTATTTCTTTTTCAATTAAATAAGAAGAAGTTCTTAAAACGGTACTACCCAAAGGAATATTTTTATTAACCTTTAAAGTAATAACTTCATTTTTCTTAGCCAAATGCACAGTTTTATTATCTTTTTTAAATTCATTTAAAATTAAACCATAAGTAAAATCATCTTTAATAATTCTTAAACCATCATGAAGAGAGACTTCATCACTTAGTTTTATCGTGATAAAATTATTTTTACTTTTAATAACTTTTCCAACTACTATACCTTGATGATTAGGATATTTAGCATTTATAACATCTTTACAATTAAACATATAACCATTTGTATAAGTTCTATTAAAAATATTTTTTAAATTATATAAATCTTTTTCATTAATTTTAATTTTTTTCTTTTTTAAATAATAATCTCTTGTTTCTTTATATAATTTAACCGTTGTATAAACATAACTAGGGCTTTTCATTCTTCCTTCTATTTTAAAACTATCTATCCCAATTTCTATTAATTTATCCAGTTTATCTAAAGTCATTAAATCACGCATGCTTAAAGGATATTTATCTTTATTTAAAATAATACCATCTTTAGTTTCTAAATCATAAGGTAACCTACAACATCCACTGCAAGTTCCCCGATTACCACTTCTTGGACCAATACTTTTAGCAAATAAGCACATACCGGAATATGAAGCGCATAAGGCTCCTTGAACAAAAACTTCGATTTCTAAATCTGTTTTTTCTTTAATTTCTTTAATAACATCAAGTGGTGTTTCTCTTGCTAAGACAACTCTTTTGATACCAAGTTTAGAAGCCATTTGGGCTCCCTCTAAATTATGAATATGCATTTGTGTTGAAGCATGAAGTTCTAAATTAGGAAATGTTTTATGAACTAAGTCAATCATTCCAAGATCTTGCATGATTAAAGCATCAACATTGTTTTCATGTAAAAAAGAAACATAATCCATAAAAGTTTTAATTTCTCTTTCATATATTAAAATATTACAAGTAACATAAACTTTAACATTATATAAATGAGCATAAGTAATTATTTCTTTTAATTCTAAATCAGAAAAATTAGAAGCATAGGCTCTTGCTCCAAACATTTTTCCTGCTAAATAAATGGCATCACATCCTGCTTCAATAGCAGCAACGGCTGCTTCTTTCGAACCACTCGGTGCTAATATTTCTCCTTTTTTCATACTATCACTTCTTTTTTTACATGATTATATCATATTTTCCTAATTAAAAAGAAAAATAATTACTTTTGGTTAATTATATTTTCTTTAAATAAATTAATAAATTCATCTTTTAATAAAATTTTATTTAATTCCCGACTTTGATTTTTAACTTTAACAATTTTCGTATAATACTTATTATCTTTTTTAGAATATAAACTTAAAAAAACTGTGGCATTATCTCCAAAATCATTACTTGGATCATAATCATTTATTTTACCAGTTACGCCAACTCCATATGTTGAATTAGTAAAAAGGGTTATTTTTAAACTCATATCTTTAGCACATTCTAAACTATAAACAGAATATTTATCAATTATGGATTTATCTACTCCCATTTTGATTTTATATTCATTAGAATAAGTAACGGCTCCAAATTTAAAGACTAAACTTGAACCACTTACATTAGTAATACTACTAGCAAGAAAACCACCACTGGCTGACTCCATTGTACTAATTGTCTCATTTCTATCTTGCAAAAATTTAATTATTTCTTCCATTTTATCACCCAACTCTTGGAATATTAAGTTTTGTACCTATTTTTTTCACTTTCGTATTTTCGTGTTTTTTTTGATAACCATTATTAACTTCTTGGAAAATTGTAAAAAGTCTCCATCTTGTAATAATGCCTTTTTCTAGTTCTTCTTCACTCAAAAATTCTTTGGGAAAAGGAACTTCTTCTAAAAATTCTGGTTCAAACCGAAAAGGTTCTCTCCCCTCTCTTTCAAAAATATCAAGGGCATATAAAACATCATTATAATATTCTCTATAAAAACCATTATCAAAAGTTGTAATCCTATCAACAAAATAAATAACATCAGGATAAAAAGTAACATCTTTTAGTTGTTCTTTTGTTTTTAAATCTAAATAATCTAAGTAATCTTCTCTATATTTAACAGCAATTAAATCGGCAATTTGAAAATCATTATTTGCAATACTATTCATATCTAACCCTCCGAACTTTCTCTTTAAGTATAGCATATTATCTTGAAAAATAAAATAATAATACCAAAAAACATAAAGTTTTTCTCTCTATGTTTTATTTACTAATACTTTCAAATTGTGAATTATAAAGTTTGGCATAAAAGCCTTTCTTTTTTAATAATTCTTCATGTGTTCCTTGTTCTATAATGTTTCCTTCATTAAGAACTAAAATTAAATTAGCATTTTTAATAGTTGAAAGACGATGGGCAATAATGAAAGAAGTTCTTCCCTCCGTTAATTTATCCATGGCTTTACTTACTAATTCTTCGGTTCTTGTATCAACTGATGAGGTTGCTTCATCAAGAATTAAGAAAGGAGCATTTTTTATCATACCACGGGCTATTGTCAATAACTGTTTTTCTCCTGCTGATAAAGTTTCATTATCGGATAAAAGAGTATCATAATTTTTACTTAAACTTTTTATAACATGGTCAAGGCCTACAATCTTACATATTTCTTTAACTTTAGTTAAATCAACATTTTCTTTATTATAAACAATATTTTCATAAATCGTACCTTCAAAAACCCAAGTATCTTGTAAAACCATAATAAATAAATCATGAATATTTTCTCTTGATAAATCTTTAATACTAACGCCATCAATTAAAATATCACCCGAATTAATATCATAAAACTTCATTAATAAATTAACTAAAGTTGTTTTGCCGGCACCGGTTGGTCCTACAATAGCAATTTTGGAACCAGCCTTAACATTAGCAGAAAAATCTTTAATAATTGTTCTTTCTTGATCATAACCAAAATTAACATGTTTAAATTCAATATTGCCAACAACTTTATTTTTATCTAAATGAATTGTTTTAAGAACATCACTTGGCATTTCTTCTTCTCTTAAAAATTCAAAAACTCTTTCAGAGGCAGCGGCTGCACTTTGAAAACTTGTTGCTACTTGTGCAAGTTGCGATAATGGTTGAGTAAATAAACGAGCATAGATAGTAAAGGCTATAATTACACCAAAAGTAATAGTACCTTTTATTGCTAAATAAGAACCAACTACACAAACACATACATAACCAAAATTACCTATAAAAGCCATAAATGGTTGCATTAAACCGGAAAAGAAATGACTTTTTATAGCACTTTTAAACATTTTACTATTAATATTATCAAAAGTTTTAGTTTCTTTTTCATAACCATTATAAACTTTAACAATATTATGACCAGTATAAGTTTCTTCTATTTGACCATTCAAATCTCCTAATTCTTTTTGAAAAGACATAAAGTATTTTTGACTTTTAGAAAGAACTATTATCATAAAGATAAAACCAAATAGACTCGATAAAATAGCCGTAATCGCTAAAATATAATTAGTATAAAACATCATAAAAATAGAGCCAATTAATAAAGTTAAACTACTAACAAATGTGCCAATACTTTGATTAACCGTTTGACTCATAGTATCAACATCATTAGTAACTCTTGATAAGACATCACCATAAGGCGTTTTATCAAAATATTTAAGGGGCAATTTATTAATTTTATCACTAATTTCAGACCTTAATTTTTTAGAAAAACGATTAGTAACAGTTGCCATAATAAAATGTTCTATATATATTAAGACAGCACCAAGTAAATATATTGTTATTAAGAAAAATGCTATTCCTTTAATTCTTTCTATATCAATTTTCTTTGTAAGACCAACAATTATTAAATTAGTAATTTCTTTAATTCTATCAGGTCCAATAATGGAAAAAACAGAACCTATTCCTGCCAAAATAGTTGCAATTATTAAAAGATGAAAATAAGGTTTTAAATACATTAACAAGTTTTTCATTGCTAACCGAAAATTTTCTGGTTTCTCGGTAGCCATTCCTCTTCTGTTTTTCATTTTAACTCCTCCTCTTCTAATTGACTTCTGGCAATTTCATAATAAACATTACAATTTTTTAGTAATTCTTTATGCGTTCCTATTCCAACAACTTCCCCATCTTCTAAAACTACAATTTTATCGGCTTCAATAATTGTACCAACACGACTAGCAACAATAACCGTCGTTGCATCTTTAGTATATTTTTTTAATTCTCTTCTTAATTTTAAATCTGTTTGATAATCAAGGGCTGAAAAAGTATCATCAAATATATATATTTCCGGTTTTCGACTAATTGCTCTTGCAATTGATAATCTTTGCTTTTGACCACCACTTACATTAGTACCACCTCGTGCAATAAAGGAATTGATGCCATCTCCCATCTTATTAACAAACTCAAAGGCTTGGCTTACTTTAATTGCTTCTTCAATATCATTATTAGTTATTTCTTTAGAAGCCTTACCATAGGCAACGTTTTCTTTAACACTTCCAGCAAACATAATAGCCTTTTGGGGAACGTATCCTATTTTTTCATGCAAATTATTTAAATGATATTCTCGAACATTAACTCCATCAACTAAAACTTCCCCTTCCGTTGCATCATAAAATCTTGGTATTAAGTTAACTAACGTACTTTTACCACTTCCTGTTGAACCTATAAAAGCAATTGTTTCGCCTTTTTTTACTTTAAAAGAAACATTTTTAATCATATATTCGTCGGCATCAGGATATTTAAAGGAAACATTTTTAAATTCAATTGTTCCTATTTCTTTTCCTTTAATATGACTACCATCAATTATTTTATTCTTAGTCTCTAAGACTTCTTCAATTCTTTTAGCTGAAACACTGGCTCTTGGATAAATAAGGAAAATCATAACTAACATCATAAATGACATTATAACTTGAATAGCATAAGATGAAAAAACAACCATATCACTAAAAATAGTTAATTTAGAAAGTGCATTTGCTTCATTAATTAAAATAGCACCTACAAAATAAATTCCTAAAGTTAAACTAGACATCATTAAAGTCATAAAAGGGTTCATAACTCCCATAACTCTTTGATTAAATAATTGGGTATTTGTTAACTTAGAATTGGCTTCATTAAACTTATTTTCTTGATATTCTTCAGCATTAAAGGCTCTTACAACCCGAATACCTGTTAGATTTTCTCTCGTAATTCTATTTAAATTATCCGTTAACTTTTGAACAATCTTAAATCTTGGAATAACAACAAGGATTATAACCGTAATTAAAATTAATAAAAGTATAACAGCAATAAAAGTTAAAATACTAAATTGTAAATTTTTACCTGCTATTTTCGTTATAGCAAAAACAGCCATAATTGGAGCCTTAATTAAGGCTTGTAAACCAAAAGAAATTAACATTTGAATTTGGCCAACATCATTAGTAGTTCTAGTAATTAAACTAGAAACAGAAAAATCTTTTATTTCTTCCATACTAAAATTTAAAACTTTACGATAAACAATACCTCTTATTGTTTCTCCAAATTTACTTGCTATATAAGTTGCTAAAAAGCCAACAATAATACTTGTTAAAAGACTTCCAAAGGCACATCCTAACATATAAAGTCCTTCTTTAAAAATATCTTTACTACTACCACTAGTTTGAACAAGCATTGTAATATTTTCCATATAATCAGGCAGTTTTAAATCAAGAAAAACTTGAATAACAATAAAAAATATTGATAAGAAAACAAATAAAAATTCTTTTTTTCCTAATTTTTTAAATAACTTAAACATAATATTCCTCCTTGTATCAATAAAAACAAATATTTTTTATAATAACACTTATATATGTATTTTTTATGAAATTTTTTATTTTTCCTTTCGTAAATCATTAACATTATATGTTTTTTAAATTTTAATGTCAATATTTTTTAATTTTTCTTGACAAAACTAAAGTAATCGATTATTATAGTAACTACCAATTCGGATTTTAGGCGAATTGGTCGCTAGTATCACACTAGCCAACCCCTTTTTATTCTTTTTA
>CANRGW010000014.1 GCA_947630205.1 uncultured Bacilli bacterium | reverse complement strand
TGATGATATTAAGATAACTTTAAAAAATCAAACGATTGTTTTAAATAAAGATATTAATCTTGACCTTTTTAATTATTATGTAAAAGATAACTATTTGTCAATTCAAGTATTCTTTATTAGATCAGGCACTTTATTTGGACGTAGTAAAAAAATTCTTAATTTTATAGATGATCCATTAGAAAGCATGTTAGAATATATTATAAGTTTTTATGAAAGAGAAGTTTTACCTAAAGAAATTTTAGTACCAGATACTCTTGATAAAGAAATTTTAAGTAATTATTTAAATATAAAAGTTAGAACTCCTCAAAAAGGTGATATGAAAAAACTAATGGATTTGGCTTTAGAAAATGCTAAGTTATTATTAGAAGAAGAAATAAAGATTTTAAATCAAGATGCTAAAGTTAAAAAAGAAGCATTAAAAGAATTAGAAATGATTGTAGGAAGTAAAGCCAATCGTATTGAATCGTTTGATAATTCACATTTATTTGGTACTTATTATGTAGGAGGAATGGTTGTTTTTGAAAATTTTGAACCTCTTAAAAATGATTATCGTAAATATAAAATAGATGCTTTAGTTAAAGATGATTTAAATGCTATGCGAGAAGTTCTTTATAGACGTTATTACAAAGTTTTGATGGAAAATTTAAAGAAACCAGATTTAATTGTAATAGATGGGGGAGAAAATCAAGTAAAAGTTGCGAAAGAAGTAATTGATGAATTAAATTTAAATATTAATATAATAGGCTTAAAGAAAAATGATAAACATAGAACAAGTACAATTATCTTAAAAGATTTAAAAGAAATAGAACTAGATACCCATGGACATTTATTTTTATTCTTATCCAAAATTCAAGAAGAAGTACATAGATTTGCTATTACTTATCATCGACATATTAAAAATAAAGGAAGTCTTGCTAGTATTTTAGAAATGGTTCCCGGTATTGGTGAAAAAAGAAGACGTGAACTTTTAAAAAGATTTACTTCTTTAAAGAAAATAAAAGAAGCAAGTGTTTCTGAATTAAGTGAAATTTTACCAAAAGAAGTTGCTATTGAACTTAAAAATTATTTAGAAGAAGAAATTAATAATTAAATGGAAAGGAAATTTTATGAAAATATTTATTCCGAAAATGTATAAAAAAAGTATTTTTGAAATAGATTATTCTAAATTAAAAAAATTAGGTTATAAATTACTTATTTTTGATTTAGATAATACAATAGGAACTATATCTGAAAAAGTTTGTTCTAAAAAAAGCCAAGAATTTTTAAATTCTTTAACGAAAGATTTTCAAGTTATAATAGCCAGTAATAGTTTTAAAAAAAGAGTTTCTAATTTTTTAAAAGATACTAACTTAGATTATTTTTCTTTTAGTTTAAAACCAACTTTAAAAGTTCTTAAAAAAATTACTAAAAAATATCAAATTGAATATTCAAAAATGGTTATTATTGGTGATCAAGTTTTAACAGATATTTTTCTTGGAAATAGAAAAGGTTTAATGACTATTTTGGTTGATCCTTTGTATATTAAAGATTTTAAGATTACAAAAATTAATAGAAATATTGAAAAGTTAATTATGAAAAAGAATAAGTTAATAAGAGGTAATTATTATGAAAAAGAATAAAAAATGTATTGGGTGTGGTGTTGTTTTACAAAATGAAAATATTTTAAATTTAGGTTATACTCCTAATTTAGAAAATGCTTATTGTATGCGTTGCTTTAAAGTTAAAAATTATGGAGAAGTTCAAAAAGTTAATGGAACAAGAGAAGATTATCTTAATATTTTAAAAAGTGTTTCTAAAACCAAAGATTTAGTTTTATATATTGTAGATATTTTAAATATAAGAGAGAATTTAGATGATATTAAAGAATATTTAAATAATGAGATTATTTTAGTTTTAAATAAAAGAGATGTTTTACCAAAAAGTATTAAAGATGAAAAAATATTAACTTATTTAATTGAAAGATATAGTTTTAAAGATTATATAATTATAAGTAGTTTAACAAATTATAATTTAGATTTACTTTATAAAAAGATTATGAAATATAAAAAATCTAATGATATCTATTTAGTTGGAGAAACTAATGCTGGTAAAAGTAGTTTAATTAATAAAATGATAGGTAATTATTCGAAAGGGCTTCCTAATTTAACAACTTCTAATGTACCAGAGACGACTTTAAATAAAATTAAAATTGAACTTAATAAAAATCTAAATTTAATTGATACTCCCGGGGTAGTAGATGAGTATAATATTATTTATCATCTTGATACTAAGTATTATAAGATTTTGAATACAAGACATGAAATTAAACCTAAAACATATCAGTTATTTAAAGGACAGTCTTTATTAATTGGTGATTTTTTAAGATTAGATTATCTTGATGGAGATCGTAATAGTTTTACTTTATATATTCCTAATAGTATAAAAGTTAAAAAAGTTAGTACAAGAAATAATACTTTAAAAGAACTTGCTTATACAGAGTATGAAACTAAATTTCATGAGGATTTAGTTATTTATGGTTTAGGTTTTATCAAAATTGTTTTAAATGCTAAAATAGGAATTTATTTAGATAAAGATGTTAAAACTTTTTTAAGAAATAATTTAATATAATATAAGGTTGGTGTGATATGAATAAATTAAATAAAAATATTTTATCAATAGTAGTTATTATTTTAATAATTATAGGGGTAATATTTATTGGTCGAGATTATTTAAAAAATAAAAGTAAAGATAAAAATAATAAAGATGAAGATATTGTTAATGTTGATAATCATACATATAGTACATGTTCAGGTACTTTAACGAAAAATAAAATTTTAGGAGCAACTTGTAAAAATAGTGATGAAAATATGGATATAACTTATAAAATGTATACAGGGAAGAATTCTTATTTTTACATTGTAGATGATGGTATAATTGTTGCATCATATAATAAAAGTACTACGGAATATGATTATTCTCTTAAGAACTTAGAACTTACTTTTTATGATGCAAACGGAGATTATAAATGGACAACAACTTATTATAAAGAATATAATTTATTAAAACCTGTAAACGGATTAGTTTCTACGGCTAATAAAGTAGATAATATGTATTATATTATGTTAAATGTTACTTATGAAGATGAAAGTGATATAGAACATTTATTAAAATATGATTTGAATGGTAATTTAGTTGATGATGTTATTATTAAAAAAGGTACTGAAAGATTTAATTTAGAATATATAGGAGAGTATCAAGGTAAGTATTATTATAATAATTCTTCTTCAACACCTAGTATTGTTGCTGTAACGAAAGAAAAATATAACTTATTATTTGAAGATTATGAGGAAGAATTTTTTCCAGAATATTTTGTTATGAATGATAAGTATATATATGGAATAGAGTATATATATAATGAACATGAAGGCGATTATAGTACTGATGATGTGATTGGAACTAATTTATTAAAATTTGATTTAGATGGCAATCTTCTAAAACATGAGAAAGTTTTAAATAAATATCATGGTGTTGAAGAATTAATTGCAACAGATAATTATATATATACTACTTATTACTCAGAAGAAGAAGATAAATACTATATTTATAAATATAATCATGATTTTGATTTGATTAGTGAGAATATAGACTATATGAAAGATATAGATAGTAAATATGAAATTTATAATATTTATGGAAAAGATAATAAATTATATTTTGAATTTTTATATAACGAAAATTATTATGTTAAAGTAACAGATGAGAATTTAGAAACTATTAATATATATAAATCAATAAATGAAGATGCTTTAGATAGTGGATATTTGTTATATACATCTGGTTATATAAATGATAAATATGTACAAATATATCAAGAAGCAACTATTGCTGTAAATGAAGAAGAAATGTTATTTGCTTTTTATACACCAAAAAAAGATTAAGAATATTAAATGAGAATGTACTAAATAAAGTGAAAATAATAATGAAATTAATTTAGTTTAAGAATTTCTTATCTAAAAAAGTTTAAAATTTCATGTAAGTTATTGATATTTTTATTAAAATTGGTACAATTAAATTAAGAAAGGAATTTTATGGAAGAAGATATTTTAAAAGAATTTGAAGAAGATTTAAAAGTTTCAATTGAAAGTTTAGAGGGCAGATTAAAAAAAATAAATGCCGGACGAGCTAATCCAGCTATTTTAGATAATGTAATGGTTAACTATTATGGAAGTCCAACACCTCTTAAAAGTTTAGTAACTATTTCTATTCCAGAAGCAAGACAATTACAAATCAAGCCTTTTGATAAATCAAGTTTAGCAAATATCGAAAAGGCTATCTTTGAAGCAGACCTTGGTTATACACCAACTAATGATGGAGAATGCATAAGAATAAATATTCCCCCTTTAACAGAAGATAGAAGAAAAGAATTAGTAAAACAAGCTAAGGCTTCTTGTGAAGAGGGTCGAGTTGCTATCCGTAATCAAAGAAGGGATGCAATCGAAAAAATAAAAAATGCTAAATTACCAGAAGATGTTACTAATAAATCAGAAGAAAGAATACAAACTTTAGTTGATAAATACAATAAAAAAATTGATGAAATTTTAGAGTCAAAAACAAAAGATTTAATGAGTGTTTAGTTCATTAAATCTTTTTACTTACTTAATACTTTTACTTATTAGTATCTTCAGCATAATTTAAATAACCTTGGGTTGCTAGTTCTTCTGCTAATTCTTCTTTACTTATAAAAGGATCAGTTATTCTTGATAAAACAGAATTCTCAATGCCTTTCTTTACAAAGATAATAATATTGCTATCTTCAAAAGTATATAACTCTTTTAATTTTTTCTCATCATCATCACTTAATTTTTCCGTATTTAAATAGAAAAATTCTTTTTTGTTATCTTTAGCAATCTTTTGAAGATTATAGTTTAAAGCATCTCCTATATCACTTCCATCAGTTAGATATAAAACAAAAGTTTCTTTATTATCTAATTTCTTTTTAAGACCATTATAGTCGAGTTTTTTTAAATAACCACTAGAACAGGCAGTTGTTAATAATAATATAATTGTAATTAATAAAAATTTTTTCATATTCACCTCAAAATTTATAATAACATAATAAAATCATGTTGTAAATAAAAAAAAATTTTGTTATAATCTTTATAGATAATAGGAGGACTATGAAAAAAGTAATTTTAAGTTTTGTTTTAATTTTAACCGTTTTTACTTATAAAAATGTTTTAGCAGTTGAAGAATGTTCGACTAGTAAGATGACAAGATTAAAAGAACTTGCTAACAATGTACAATTTAAATCTAGTTATGAAATAGATGAAGAGTTAGATGAAGAATATAAAAATGTTGATTTGTATTATAGTATGGAAGTTTTAAATTTTAATGATGATTTAAGAATTGAATATAAAAGAGAATATGATGATGAGTATACAAGTATAACTTCTAATGAGAAAAAAATTACTGGTTTTTTAGAGGGAGATAAAATTACTTTTAGAATTTATTCTTATACAGCAGATCTTTGTACTGATGAAATTCTAAAAACAACGACAGTAAATTTACCTTATTATAATGATTATTATTATTTTAATAAAGATAAATGTAATGGACATGATGATTTTAAATATTGTAAAGAGTTTGTTAGTAGTAGTGTTCCTGAATTTTCTGAAATAGATAAGGAATTTAATGAATATCTTAATAGTAATAGTATTTTAAATGTTCGTAATATTAATAATATTACTTGGTATATAGTTATAGGAATTGTTTTAGTGTTTATGATTTTTGGTATAATCTTTACTATAAAAAGAAAAGGAAAAAGAAAGAAAGAATTATAAAGAGGTAAATATGAAGAAAAAAATTATTAAATTAATTAATATATTTTTAATTCTAACAATTGTAAATAGTAATTTTGTTTATCTTAATCCACAGGCTCTTGAAAAAGAACCTTCAAAAGGGGATTTGCGTTGTCCTGAAAATTTAAGTGCAAATGCTACATGTACTGAAATTCCAAATGAAAATGGGGTAGTAACAGAGGTAAGAATTACTTATGGTAGTTTAGATAATCCTGGAGATATTCAAATTACGAAAGTTGTTAGAAAAAAATCTAAACTAGGTAGTTATGATATTCAGTTTGAAGTAAAAGGTAAAGAGTTTGCTCCTAAAAAAGAGGCTGGACCTGTTTATGTAACGGTTATCTTTGATGTTTCTAAAACCATTGAAAGTAAAATAAAACAAGCAAGAAATGCTATTATTTCCTTTTCAAAGAATTTAGTTGAAACGGGGGATAATTTTAATGTTTCTTTAATTCAATTTGCTGAAAATGCTAAAGAAAGAAGAAGTTTTGCCAATAAAGTATTTACTTCTAATAAATTTTCTCAAAGTGGATTGGGAGTATCATCTCATTTAGAGAAGGCTTTAAATTTAGCTTATACTAAACTTCAAAGTGTTGAAGGTCAAAAGTATATTGTTTTATTTGGAGATGGTCGTTATTACATTGAACATAAATCAGGAGGTAAGTGTAAAAATACTGGAAGTAATTCTAATGGCGATTATAGTGATAACTGTACAACCCAATGGTCTGAAAGTGTTTGGGGTAATGCCTCTGTTGAACATCGTTTAGATCAATTAGAAGACATGGGTGTTAAAATATTTGGTATTCGTTATAAAGGAAATAGATATAATAAGACAACAGCCGGAAGTGCTAAAGTTTCTGAATGTAAAGGTATTACTTATGGCGAATGTGATGATATTTTCATGAAGAAAATTGATGCTAATTATCGTTTTGCCGGTTCTGAGGATCAGTATGAGGCTATTTTCCAAGAAGTTGCTAATCAAGTAACTGATGATGTAAATGAAAATGCTCCAACTGTTTCAGGAGAATTAAAAGATAATATTGGCGAAGATTTTTATCTTTCAGGTTCTTCAGAAAGATATAAAGATTTTTATCTTGAATATGTAACAGAAACGGGTATTCTAACTGATCCATTTGAAGTTGTTATTGATGAAGATGCTGAAACGGGCTGGAACCATTTTACTAACAAAAGTTTTACTTTTTCTTATAAAACTTCCGATGGTACTGAAAAGACCCTTACTTGCAATGATAGTCCAGAAGTTTATTGGGTTAAAAAGAAGTTAGAAATTAATTCTTGTAGTGGTACGGTTGTTTCTGATACGATTAGAACTAGTGATAATTCTACTTATTTTGATAAAGTATGTAATGAAGGCTATTTAGATGATAATGAAAATTATATAAATGGTTTTAGTGCTAATATTGTTGTTGGTAATTTAAAAGAGGGTGAAAAAAATCTTGATCTTAAATCAGGACTTGGTTTTCCAACAACTATTAATTTGAATACTAATGTTCGTTGTCAATATAAATTTAAGTATCAAGAATATAATGAAGAATATAATAATTTAAAAACTAGTCTTTCAAAAGCAACTGATGCCAAAGAAATAGCAAGTTTAACTAAAAAAATAGGTGATATGGAAGCATCTTTAAATAGTTATTTAACCCTTATTGAAAGTGATATGAATAATTATATAGAAAGATTTAAGGCGCAAGATGCAACTTTAAAAGTTACTTATGCTGATAAAGAAATAAGTGATATTGTAAATTTTTCAACTATAGGTGAAATTGAAAGTAAATTAAGTTGTGATAGAGAAAATCAAAATGTTGCAGGAGCAGGAAGTATTCCAGTTAATCAAACTTGTACGCTTTATTTAAATAAGGATATGCAATTACCAAATGTTTGTCTTGATATGAAAAGTGGTAATCAAGAAAATTGTACAAATGATAATAATCAAGTAAGTGGTGGTAATAAATTTTATACAGAATTAGGTCAATATAAAGGGGATATTTTTGTAGATATTTTAGGTGCTGGTTATAATCAACATTTAAATATTAAATTAGATGATTGTACTTATAATGCTGTTCCTATGAATCCTGTATATAGACAAATAAAACTTAGTGACCCTTTTATTCAAAAAAATAATGAACGAGACATTGGACACAATTATTTAAATGAAAGATATAGTTTTGTAGATATTATTAATAGTGATTTATGGGAAGAAGAAAATGGAAAACCTAAATATAATTTCCAATATCGTTATACTATGGGTAAACAAAATATTGAAAATATTCGTAAAGATACTAATGAAGAGGGCACAAATAGTTATTTAGGAAGAAATTGTTACTTTAATTCTGATAATAAGTATATATGTGATTTTACGCAAAACATAGATGAATATAATAATGAAAGTGATTTTTTTACTGATTATTATACACCGAATAAATAATTAATTTAGAAATCTAATAGAGTTATTGAAATTGCTATTAGATTTTTTTCTTTAAAAGTCAAGAAATATATTGTAAAGAAAAAAATTTTTTGTTATACTTTATATAGAAAAATAGGAGGATATATGAAGAAAGTATTATATATTACGTTTTTAATTTTCATCAGTTTTTCTTTTAAAAATGTTTTAGCAATTGATGCTTGTACAAGTCAAGAAATGAGTCGATTAAAAGAATTAGCGGGGAATGTAAAATTTAGGGCGACACATGAAATTGCAGCAATAGATGAAGAATTTAAAGAAATAGATGCTGTTTATACAATTAGTGTTTTAAATTCTAATGAGGATTTAAAAATATATTATAAAGGATATCTTGAAGATAATGATGAAGAAGGATTAATTGAAATTAATGATAAAGAAAATGGTTTTGCTGAGGGAAGTAAGGTTAAAATCTATATATATTCTCATACTATCAATATGTGTACAGATACACTTTTAAAAACGGTAACGGTTAATTTACCAAAATATAATGATTATTATTATTTTAATAAAGATAAATGTGATGCCAATCCTGATTTTAAATATTGTAAAGAATTCATGGATGTTTCTGATTTAGATTTTTCTGAAATTGATAAAATGTATGAGGATTCTTTAAAAGGAAATGGAGTTTCCAATATTATTAAAAATAAAGATATACCATGGTATTTTATAGCTATTGGTGCTGGGGCTTTAGCTTTAGTGATTGTTACAGTTGTTGTTATTGTTATTAAAAAACGAAATCAAAGAGATGAATTATAAAGAGGAAAGTATTATGAAAGTGAAAAAAATAATTAGTAAATTTATAGTTTTTATATCATTAATTGCTATTTTGATGCCTGCACCACTTAATACATTTGCTGAAGAGGAAGAAGTAAAAGATGAAAAAGGTGATTTAAGGTGTCCTGAGTCAACTCCTAATGGGGTTGTTTGCCGAGTTACTAAATATGAGGGTGGAAAACCAGCAGAAGTAGAAATTGTTTATGGAAGTGTTAATAATCCTGGTGATGTTGAAATTGTTAAAACGGTATCTAAAACAGATACTTTAGGAGAACTTTCTGTTAAATTTCGGGTTCGTGGTAAAAATATTGAACAACCTAAAGTTCCAGAACCTGTCTATGTAATTATGGCTATCGATATGTCAGCAACTATAAGTGGAAAAGAAAAAAAGGCCATTGCTGCTGCTAAATCTTTTGCTAAAAGATTGATACCAAGTAATGGGGCTGGTAATATTAATTTAGCGGTTATGCAATTTGCTAGTAATAATAAAGTAAGAAGAGAATTTGCTAAAGAAAATTTAGATAATGTTGATTTTTTAAAGTATAATACCGGCAAATTAGGTAAAAGGTCGCATCTTGAAAAGGCTATCCAAGAAGCTTTAAATAAATTTAGTACGGTTGTTGGAAAAAAATATTTTTTCTTATTTGGTGATGGAAGATATTATTCCGATGATGATACTGATGTTAGTGGTACTTTCAAAAAGGCTAAAGAATTAAGAGAAGCTGGAATAACTATTTATACACTTCGTTATAAAGGAATTAGTGCTAGTAGTACATTTGGTTGGAAAGCTCAAGCCAATCATGTAAGATGCTTTGGAAATACATATGGTATGTGTGATACCAAGAACATGGTAAAACTTATATGTGGTGATGTATATAAAGATGCTGCAAGTTGTTCGGGTTCTTTATGTGGGGCTAGCTGCGAATCATTTAATTCTTTGCCATCAAGATATAAATATGCTCCATCAGAAGATGATTTTGAACGTTTCTTTTTGGAAGTTGCAGAAGGTATTGCTGGTGAAAGTGGTGGTACTAGAGTAGTATCTCCTTTAGAAGATAAACTAGGAGAATATTTTCAATTAGCAGATGATACACTTAGAACAAAAACTTTTGATGTAGGAGATTTTGGTAATTCATCAAGTGGAGTTACAACAGATCCCTTTAATATAGTTATAGATGAGAATGCTTCAACAGGTTGGCATGATACCAATTCAGGATTTTCTCTTACATATACTGATACCAGTGGTAAAGAAGTGACTATAAATTGTAATACTAATCCTCAACTTTACTGGGTAAGAAGTGATCATAGAGTTCCTGGTTGTGCTGGCGAAACCAGTGCTAATGATGAAGATATTGAGGTTGGTGAAGGAAAAGAGTCTATTTATGATATTAATAAAACGGTTAAATATTATGAAATAGAGTGTTTGGAAGGTTATAAAGAAAATGGCATTGATAAACCCGGTTATAAAGTAACTTTCAATATTAATAATTTGTATAATGCAAGAAAGAAGTTAGAAGATCAACCAACCCATTTTTCAAGTGGTGCAGTTGGTTTCCCAATAAAAATTGATATTGAAGCAAATGTAAAATGTCGATATTATTTTAATAGCGATGAGTTTAGAAAAAATTATACTGCCGCTGAAAATGATAAAAAAAGTAATGAGACTGCCATTGCATCAGAAGAAGCTAGTCTTTCATCATTGAATAGTTCTATTTCTTCTTTACAAAGAGAAATTGCTGATTTGCAAGCTGTTGTTAATGCACAACATGCTAATCCAGCTCCACCAAGTGAAGGTGAAGAAGAGACTCCTGCAGAACCAGAAAAAAGTGCTGAAGAATTGGCATTGGAAGCTAAAAGAAGTGAATTATCATCTCTTCAAAGTTCAGCTTCATCCCTTAGTAGTAGTATTTCATCAAGAAGACGAACAATTGCTAGTTTAGAAAGTTTTATGGTGACGATGAATAAAATATTGAGCACTTATAGTGATAAAGTTAGCAAAAATTATAATAACTTAAATGAATATAAAGACATTTTTAGTGAACAGACAGCTTTAGTTCGGGTTTCTTATTTAGATACAACAGATGCTGATGAAATTACTTTAAAACAAACAGGTGATATTAATGGAAGTGTTGGATGTAAAAATGTTAAAAGTGAAACAATTAATGGAGTATCAATTGTAAATAAGACTTGTACTGCTAATTTATCAAAGACTTTAGAGATGCCAGAAGTTTGTCTTAGTATGAAAAATGGTGAACAAGTTGAATGTTCATCCGCTGCAAACGATCAAATAAATGCTGATAAAAAATTCTATGCTAATTTGGATTATGAGGGTGGAAATATTTCTATTTCCATAAGAAATGCTGGTTATCATCAAAAACTTGATTTCTTGTTATCTGGAGATGGCATAACTACATGTAAAGAACCAATTCCAAATACAGATGGTTGCTCTTTCTGCTCACAGAAAATGGATATAATGTATAGACAAGTTGATATTGACGATCCTTTTATACAAGATAAACAACCAGATAGAGAAATTGGTAAAAATTATGTAGGTACTAAATATAATTTTGAAAATATTATTAATGGTGATTTATGGGATACGACTGATGGTACTCCTAAGTATAATTTTGAATATCGTTATAATTTAGGTAAAGAAAATGTTGCCAACATTAGAAAAGATACAGATAACAACACCATGGAAAGTTATTTAGGAAGTAATTGTTATTTTAATGCTAATAATAAATACGTTTGTGAATTTACACGAAGTGCTGAAAATGGTGATAACACTTTCTTTAGTTCAGGTTCCGAAATTAATAAATGGAATAATAATTAAAAAAGGTATGTAAAGCAAGGTGAATATGAAAGTTTATAATTTATTTATTCTTGACTATTCAGAAAAATGTTATATAATGATTATATAATAGGAGGTGGATTTTGAAAGTAGCAATGTGGTCAGTTTTTATCTTCTTTATGGGGATACTTGGCCTTGTATTAATTAATTTATTTGGTAATATTACGACAACTAATCAGCAAGATTATACATTAGTTAGAAATACAGTTGAAGCAGCAATGTATGATTCGATTGATAGAGCATCATATCGGGCAGGATTTTATCTTTGCGTAAAACCGGGTTCTTATAAAAAAGATTCAGAAGGTAGAATAGTGTTTGAAAGCAAAAATGATTATGATATTTTGTTAAATCATAATGTAACTGATACTGTTAAATCACAATATCAACAATGTGATTTTCTAACTGGTGAAATTAAATTAAATGCTGATGTGTTTGTTGAAAGTTTTATAAGAAGGTTTTCTAATAGTTTGCATAATAACAAAAGTTATCAAGTTACAGTTCAAGAGGTTATCGAATATCCACCTAAAGTTAGTATTCGTATAGATACTTATAATAATTATGGTTCAGAATCAGTTGATGTTGCTGAATTTGATGCGGGGGACTTTGAGATAAGAAACCAAGTGGATGCTATCTTTGAAGATAGAGATAAAGTTAATAAAAATTAAATAGGAAGAAGAGGGAGAAAATGAAAAAATTAAAACAAATTTTGTCGAATAAGAATACGGTTACATTTATTGCTGCTATTTTGATTATTTTAGTTCTTTACTTTTTTTACAACTGGCGAATTAATCAAGCAACAAGCCCAGTACGTATTCCTTATGCCGTACAAACAATTGCACCTAGAACTAAAATAACAAAAGAAATGATTGGTTATGTTGAAATACCACAATCAGCAATCAAAGGAAATGTTTTGACTAATGAAAACACGCAAATTCTTGGAATGTATACTAATATTAATTCAACAATTCCAAGTGGTAGTTTATTCTATGATCAAATGATTGTAAGAAGAGAAGAATTACCAGATTCTTTCTTGGAAGATGATGATTTAAAAGCTAAAGGAATGGTTGCTTATAATTTTAGCGTAGATATTAAATCAACTTATGGTAACTCAATGTATCCTGGTAATTATGTTGATGTATATTTTAAAGGTGTAGGTGAAGATGGCTTATTAATGGTAGGTAAACTTGTTGAAAATGTTCGTATCTTAGCAGTCAAAGACTCAGCTGGTCGTCATGTTTTTGAAACAACGACAGAAGACAGAACCCCAAGTCAAATAATATTTGCTGTTACTAATGAAATTCACTTATTACTTCGTAAAGTTGAATATATTAAAAATGCTGAAATTATTTTAGTACCAACTAATGCATCTTTACAACTTGAAGAAGATGAAATTACAATTAATGTAACTAGTGAGACTATTAAAGATTACATCAATAATCAATCAATAACGTTAGACGATGATGCTACTGTTGAAGATAATAATGATGTGGTGGTAGATTAGGTATTGCTATGAATCCAAGTATAAATGCCTATGAGCTAAATCCAGCTAGCAATCCTAATAAAACTAATACAGAAATTAATGCTAGTTTATTTTCTAATATAGATTTTGGTGCTTTAAAAACATATTTGGATGATGATAATATAACTGATATTTCCTATAGTAATAATGGACAAGTATGGTTGAAATCACTTGATAAAGGTGTTTATCGAGTTGAAAATCCAGGTATTAATAATGAATTAATGGAAAAAATTGCTTTTCAGTGTGCTAATATTATGGGTAAAACTTTTAATATGGCAAGTCCACTTTTGGATAGTGAGTCATCTGAATTACGTATGAATTTTATTCATGATTCGATTGCGAGAAATGGCATTGCTGCCGTTTTTCGTAAGACACCTGCTAAAATTAGATTAAAAAAAGAAAAAATAATTGAAGATAAATATATTACGAGTGATATTCATGATTTTTTAATTGAGTGTGTTAAAGGACATTGTAATATTATTGTAAGTGGAGAAACTGGTAGTGGTAAAACTGAGCTTGTTAAATATCTAGCTAGTCATACTGCGGAAAATGAAAAAATAATTACGATTGAGGATACTTTGGAATTGCACTTAGACGCAATTTTCCCTAAACGTGATATTGTTTCTATGAAAACTAATAATATTGCATCATATAGTGATGTTTTAGTTGGTTGTATGCGACAAAACCCTAAATGGATTTTGCTTTCCGAAGTTAGATCTGCTGAAGCGGTTACAGCTGTTCGTAACTCAATTTCATCTGGACATAATATATTATCAACTATCCATGCTGATAAAGCTTCAAGTATCCCATATCGTTTATATAGTTTGCTTGAAAGTAATATTGATGTTGGACAGTTTATGACAACAATTTACCGTTATATTCAATTAGGTGTTCATGTAAGAGCACGTTATGAAAAAGGAAGCGGTAAATTTATGCGTGAAGTATGTGAGGTAACCGAGTTCTTTGTTAATGATAAAAATGAACCAGAGTCTAACACACTTTATCGTAAAAATATTGATGGTACTACAGTTATTAATCCTCCAAGTTCGCATCTAATTGATTACTTAGAGGCTCAAGGAGTAGATTTAACTAAAAAAGAAATTCAAAATATGACTAAACACGAAGCTCCATTTGAAGATGATAATAAAAAAACGGAAACAAATACTCCAAATGAAACAAAGACAAATTCCGATAATATGGAAACTTTAAATATTATTGATGATTTAGATAGTAATAACAATTCTCAAGATACTATAACTAATAATCCTAGTAATAATGAAGTTTTAAATCCTACAAATTCTTTAGCATCAAATGATAATGTAGTTGAAGCACCAAATAATACAAATAAAAGTGCTGAACCGGTTTTAAATAATATGCCTAATGTTAATAATACCAATGTTATTGCAAACGAACCTGTTTCTTTGAATGCCCAACCAGTAATAACACCACAAGTTCAAGTTCAACCTAATTTAACAAATGGAGGTAATTCTGCTGTTAATATTCAATATGATGAATTTTTATAAAGAGGTGATAGAATGGAATTTATAATTATATTATTTATTGTTATGTTCGTAGTTGTTTATCGAAAAAGTAACGGTGAATCTTTATATAAATTCGTAACAACAAGTATTGGAAATGTTTATGATAAATATGCTCCATATTCTTTTAAAGTAGTGCGTGAAAAATGTAAAGAAATGGGACTAGAATATAGTAAAAAAGATTATACAATTCAAATAATTGTTTTTGCTGTTGTTGCTTTTGTTATTTCATATTTATATTTTTATAACATTGTAATTTCCGTTGTTTATGTTGCTGTAGTTATAGCTTTTATCCCATATCTTGCTTATTTAAGATGTAAAAGACTTTATAGTGAATTTATCTTTGAGCAAATTCAAGTTTATGTAACTAATACAATTATGGAATTTCAAACAACTCAATCATTTGTTAAAGCCTTAGAAGGTGTTTATGAGTCAGGTGTTTTGGAAGATCCTGTTAAAACCGATGTTAAAGTTATGATAGATTTAGCATATCATAATGGAGACGTTGGAGAATCAATTGATTATATGAATAGTAAATATGATTTCTATATGACAAGAAATATGCATCAGTTATTTTTACAAGTAACAAGAGAAGGTGCACATGATACTGTTGAAGTTTTGGATAACATGTTACTTGATGTTGACCAACTTGTTGAAGGAGTATATCAAGATAGAATGAACCGTCAAGCCTTCCACAAATCTTTTATTCAATATGGTTTACTTCTATATCTAATGGTTATGTTAGTTCAATGGTTAATTGGTAAAGAAACATATATTGAAATGGTAAATACCAATATTCTTTTACAAATAGGATTAC